>JBEPWY010000177.1:0-7433 GCA_041642185.1 Marivirga sp. | reverse complement strand
ATCATCGTCCTGCAAATAATCGTTGATATCTATCTCGTCATTGCTTGTATCTTCTTCATATTCATCAGCAGAATCATCCTCTTCTTTTCCCTCTTCCAGGGCAGGATTTACTTCCAGTTCTTCTTCAATACGGCTATCAAGCTCAGCAGTAGGCACTTGCAACAATTTAATAAATTGTATTTGCTGCGGAGATAAGCGCTGACCTAAACCTTGTGTTAATATGAGTTTCTGCATAGAAGTTTAAAACCTAAAATTGTGCCAATAATTAATATTAGTGAATATTATACCTAAGATAAGATAATTCCTGCTGTTTAAAAAGATAAATAATCTTCATTAACTACTGTAAATTTCTCAATAATTCCGGGATTGCACCAACATAATTCATTCAAATTTATTTAAATTCTTTAAATCTTTGATAAAAAGCCTAAAATATCGTTTTTTTGCCTCGATTTTGTACTATTGTTAAACGCAAATATGATATGACGGTTCCAGCGAGAATTAAGATTAAGAAGTTATTAACGGAGCAGGCTAACAACCAGCCGGCTTTAGTGAAAGGATGGGTTAGAACTAAGAGAGGGAATAAGAATGTTAACTTTATCGCTTTAAATGATGGTTCTACAATCAATAATATCCAGATAGTGGCGGACCCTGCTGTTATTAGTGAGGACATTTTGAAAAAAATAACTACCGGAGCCGCCATAAGCGTAATCGGTAAGGTGGTGGAATCCGCAGGAAGTGGACAAGCCGTTGAAGTTGTTGCAGAACAAATAGAAGTGCTGGGCACGGCAGATCCTGAAAAATATCCTTTGCAACCTAAAAAGCATTCAATGGAATTTATGCGTGAAATAGCCCATTTACGTATGCGAAGCAATACTTTTGGTGCAGTTTTTAGGGTAAGGCATGCTCTTTCCTTTGCTGTACATCAGTTTTTCCATGAAAAAGGTTTTTACAATCTGCATACACCTATTATAACAGGTAGTGATGCAGAAGGTGCAGGTGAAACTTTTCATGTGACCAATTTCGACTTGAAAAAAATCCCCTTAACCGAAGAAGGTGAGGTAGATTATAAAAAAGATTTCTTTGGCAGTGAAACCAACTTAACTGTTTCCGGACAGCTGGAAGGCGAGTTAGGCGCTATGGCTTTAGGAGAAATTTATACTTTCGGCCCAACGTTTAGAGCAGAAAACTCCAACACCACCCGCCATTTGGCCGAATTCTGGATGATTGAGCCTGAAATGGCTTTTTATGAATTGCAGGACAATATTCAATTGGCTGAGGATTTACTGAAATATGTGGTAAAATATGCTATTTCAAATTGTCAGGATGATTTGCAGTTTTTATCTGCAAGGGCTGAAGAGGAAGAAAAGAATAAGCCTCAGAACGAAAGACAGGAAATGAACTTGATGGAGCGCTTGCAGTTTATTCTGGACAATGATTTCGAGCGCATTACTTATACCGAAGCCATTGATATTCTAAAAAACAGTAAGCCTAACAAAAAGAAGAAGTTCAATTATATTATTGAAGAATGGGGTGCTGACTTGCAATCTGAGCACGAAAGGTTTTTAGTGGAGAAGCATTTCAAAAAACCGGTTGTAATTTATAACTACCCTAAGGAAATAAAGGCGTTCTACATGCGTCAGAATGAGGATGATAAAACTGTTGCTGCCATGGATATTTTATTCCCGGGCATAGGAGAAATAGTTGGCGGCTCCCAAAGGGAAGAGCGTTTGGAAAAACTACAGAAAAGAATGGGCGAAATGCACATTCCTGAAGAAGATTTATGGTGGTATTTAGATACCCGTAAATTTGGCACTGCACCACATAGT
This sequence comes from Marivirga sp., assembly GCA_041642185.1. GTDB lineage: Bacteria > Bacteroidota > Bacteroidia > Cytophagales > Cyclobacteriaceae > Marivirga. The sequence continues at coordinate 5,607 of JBEPWY010000177.1, read as the reverse complement.
GGCTTCGGACTTGGTTTTGAGAGACTGATGCTATTTGTGACGGGAATGGGCAATATAAGGGATGTAATCCCTTTCCCAAGAACTCCTGATAATGCAGAGTTTTAAAAAGATTTGAACTAAGAAAATGAAAGGCGTTGAACGAGAGTTTGACGCTTTTTTTTGGCATAGATAACAGAAGATCCATCTCTGATTTCCTCAGCTTCAGAAGTTTCTCAAAAAAAATAAAGGCAGAATCAATTTTCATTGTTAATGCCTAATTTTGAAAACTATGATAATAAAATTCAGTACCTTGTCACTGTCTACCACTTAATCATTGAATTCTACTTTGGCACTTATTTTCATGCTAATCTGTCCAATTCATCGTTTTTTAGGTCTACTAGCAACTGTACTGCTTCCGTAAATCTTCACTTTTGGTCCTTTATAATCGAATGCTTCAACAATCCTTCAACGTTAATATACTCGCTTCAATTCTCTTGGAATAGAGGTTGAATGCCGTAATTAATTATTATGATCCTTAATCTGTGAGATAAACATTTATTTCTTTCCGCGGTTAAATAAAGGGTATCGACTAAATGATGAAATGAAAAATACCCTTATTATACTTTTATTAATATTCACATCTTTTCAAATCTTTGGCCAGCCTCTGAATGTAAAAGGCAAGGTAATCAATACCGATTCCGACGAGGCTTTACCCTTCGCACAGGTAGCTTTTACACTGCCGGGTTCAGATAAAATTGTGACAGGAAGTACAACCAATGAGCAGGGGGAGTTCTCTGTACAGCTAGAAGCAGGACTGTACAATATGACCATCGCTTTTGTCGGCTATGAAGATTTTTCTAGAGAAGTAAGGATCCATGAGAATAATACAAATTTAGGCGTATTTAAGGTTTCGAGGGCGGAGAAAATAATGGAAGAGGTGGTAGTGGAGGCTGAGGAAGTGAAAAGACCAGTAATGGCCACCATGGAAGGAATGGAAATTAACCCGGACGAAACCATTGCCAACATTGGAGGTACGCTTTTAGATATATTAAGAAATACACCTTCGGTAAATGTTGCGGACGATGGAAGCGTTTCTTTAAGAGGAAGTGGTAGCACCAACGTATTGATTGACGGGAGAAACTCCGCTCTGGCTACAGACTTGGAACAAATACCTGCAAGCGCTATAGAATCTGTTGAAATTATAAATAACCCCAATGCTAAATACGATGCATCCGCCGATGGAGGGGTAATAAACATCAAATTAAAGAAAGGTGAAGAATTGGGAAGCATTGCCCGAACAGAACTTACCATGGGGACTAGAATGCGAACTAATGCCAACGTAAACCTTTCTCAAAGAACCCCAAAATATGCAATTTACGGGGGCTACAGTTTCAGGCAATGGCCCCGGGCTGGCAGCAGGGAAACTGAAAGAAGGAGTTCATTTGATGGTGTAAATGAATTATTACGACAAGAACAGGAAAGTTCAAATGAAGATATAGAACATACGATGAATTACGGGGGAGATTACTTCTGGGGACAAAATAAATTAAGCTTCGAAGGAGTATTCAACACGGAAGATGAAAACGATTTTGAATCGAGCAGCGCTTTTATTCAAAACCTGGACACAGAGGAAATCATAACATCTTATGTGAGAGATAATAATGAAACTGAAAAGAATTACACTTACGATAATGCTTTAATATACGAAAGAGAATTTGATGATAAAGAGAAATTTTTCAGAGCTTTAGCAAGTGTTTCTATCAGGGATCAGCTAGAAGATCAAAATATTGACATCTATAACAATACATTGGTAGCGGAAGATGCTCCTGACAGAATTGAAGGTAGCACCACAGATGAGTTTAGAAACACTTCCGTTATCCAGGTAGACTATGCCACTCCCCTATTGGGTGGAGTTGTGGAAACCGGTTATAAATCCATTTTCCGAAAATTTGACAATGACTATATTTACGGATTGGTTAACCGTACAAATGGTGAAATTAATCCTTATGACAGCATTAGCAATAGTTTTGTTTACCAAGATCAGATCCATGCGCTTTATACCATTTATTCTGATAGCTTGCCAAATTTCAATTATGCAGTTGGTTTAAGAGCAGAGCAAACTATTTTACAAAATGAATTGTCAAATGTAAATACATCCTTGGTTACTGAAGAGGATTTAACGAACAATCAAAGCTATCTTAATTTTTTCCCAAGTGTACAATTAGCCTATCATTTAAATTATAACAATACTTTGAAAACTACTTACTCACGAAGAATAGACCGCCCTAGTGCATGGAGATTAAATCCATTTCCTGATTTTGCAGATTCTCTAAATGTAAGAGTGGGCGAACCTAACCTTCAACCAGAATATATCAATTCATTTGAATTAGGACATATGTATCAAAAGGGTGGCTTCACCCTAACCACCAATGCCTTTTACAGAAGAATTAATGGGCAGGTGGATTGGATTGTGAGAGTGGAAGACGGTATATCTTATAGAGGTCCTCAAAATTTAAACACAGCTGATTTTTACGGGCTTGAGTTTATTAATACCACAGAAATTACCAAATGGTGGAGTATGAATGCCAGTTACTCAATTTTTGAATCAATAATAGATGGAACTAATTTAGATGACAGTTTTACTAATAGGGGTTTGTCCTGGTACGCGAAAGTGACCACTGATATTAGTTTACCATTGGAAATTAATCTACAGTTCACTGGTAACTATTACGCTCCTGAGATAGAAGCCCAGGGACGCGATTTAGCCAGGTATTACCTGGATGCCAGTCTGCAAAGAGCTTTCTTAGATAAAAAATTGAACATCAGCGTAAGCTTTAGGGATATTTTTGATACCAGGAACTTTAGAGGTGAAAATTACGGACCAAATTTTACACAGACTTTTGAGCGAAAAAGAGAAACCAGAATTGTGTTGTTAACAGCTTCTTATACTTTAAAAAATAATTAAGAAATTGGCTAAGGCATCAGACGGTTACGGACCGTCTGATGACTGGCAGATTAAGTTCTTAAACATCATATTTAATCATGATTATTTATCCTATACACCCTTATTTACCTTATTTAAATGACTTTTTCGGAGCCAGAAACCGTAGATAAAGAAACCCTATAAAAGCAAAAGCTGCTCCGGTAAAAAAGGTGAGTTTAAAATTATTGCTGTCATTGGCGTATACCCAGCCTGAAATAACAGCTCCCAGGCCTACTCCTAATTCTAAAAAGATATACAAAGTAGCCAGGGCTTTCCCTCTTTTATCCTCTTCAGCCAAATCAATGGCCCATGCAAAAACAGTTGGCGAATTCATACCGACTGCAAAACCAAAAACAATGCCTGCTCCTATTAAGGTAATGAGAGAGCTTGTATAGGCTATTAAAACCATGGCCACCGATAAAAGCAATGCTGAAACAGTCAATACCTTTACCCTGCCTACCCTATCGGAAATTTTACCTGCTACTATCCGCACCACCAGTGAAGCCAGTACAAAAACAGCGAAAAACAAGCCTTTATTGCTGATACCAAGGTATTCACTATAATCTGGCATAATAGTAAGCACCAAACCGAAAGAGAAAACTGTTAGAGCCATAAAAATAGCTGGGGGCAATACATTCACATCTATTATTTCATTTCTTTTTAGCTTAAGCAGACGAAAATGAAATGGTACTTTTTGGGCTAAAGTTTCGTCCATACCGGCCAGTATAATAATGCTGAGAATGGCCACGGCAGAAGAGGTGTAAAATACTACATCCACAGGATATAGGCTACCCAAATAGCCTCCTACCGCATTACCTGTAGCCGTACCCACACTGATGGCCACACCAATTACACCCATCGCCTCTCCCCTTCTTCTTGGCGGCACAATATCGGCTACATAAGCAGCATTGCCGGTAGGTGTAAAGCCGGTAGAAAAACCATGCAACAGTCGTAAAGCCAAAAAAGCCACAACAGTAGTGACGAAAGGATAAATCAAGCCGGTGACAAAACAAATGACCGCTCCAAAAATCATTACAGGCAGCCTGCCGATTTTATCTGCCAGTTTCCCGCTAAAAGGCCTTGAAATGCCTGCAGTTATAGTGAATAAGCCGATAATCCAGCCTTTGTATTCGGCGCCACCCAAACTGGTAATATAAGCAGGCAGCTCAGGAATTATCATGTTAAAACTGGCAAAGAACAGAAATGCACTTAAGCTGAGGAGTAGAAATGACTTATTGAAAAGAGGAGTTTTTTGCATGATATGTAAGGAAATATATCTTAAATTTTAATATTTCCGGTACTGATCTCTTTATCCAATTTCAAAAGTGCCGCCATGCTAATTGAGTCTGAGACCTCTCCCTTCATTACCATTTCCACAGCTTCATTTAAAGATAATTTCCTTATTTTCAAATCTTCTGTTTCTTCAAATTCAGTATCGCCTTGTGTTAAACCAGTCGCTAAAAATACGTATCCTACCTCATCAGAAACAGAATTACTGGTATGAATTCGCATAAATAGTTCCCAACTGGAAGCAATAAGACCGGTTTCTTCTTTTAATTCTCTTTTAGCAGTGGCCAATATATCCTCGCCTTCCGGGCTCCCTCCTTCCGGTATTTCCCAGCTATACTCATTTAAAGGGTATCTATATTGCCCTACCAACCATGTATTTCCCTGCTCATCAATGGGGATAATACCAATGGCTATATTTTTAAAATGTACCTTTCCATAAATACTATCTCCTCCTGAAGGATTAATCACTTGATCCTCCTCCACTTTAATCCATGGGTTTTCATATTTTATTTCAGAGCTGAGTTTTTTCCATGGGTTATAATTTAATTCATTTTCAGACATGACAGAGTTATGGAGCTTAATTATAATGATTAATTGAATAAATAAAAGTGTAAAATTACCGATTAGAAGCTGTAAAATTAGCCATTACTCTTGGAAATTCATCAATTAATTAAAAATTCGTAAGGTGATTAAATCTTAATCCTAACGAATTTAGTATATTGTCATTATTAAACAAGCACCTTCTATGTCAGGCTCAACCAATCTTTGGTATTTCGAAAATGTAGATTTATTCAGTATCCTTTGCCCTACTAAGGTAAAAGGTATTGATGAAAAGCATTTGCCCAATACTTTTAAAAAGGATGAGTTTATCTATTTTCCTGAAGAAAGCTCTCAACATATTTATATGATAGCCGAAGGAAGGGTGAAAATTGGCGCTTATACCAATGACGGAAAGGAAGTGGTGAAGGCCATATTAAGTAAAGGTGAAGTATTTGGAGAGATGGCTTTAACGGGTGAAGAAAAAAGAACCGATTTTGCTCAATCCATGGAAAATAACACTTCTGTTTGCATTATGAGCCTGGATGATATGAATGAATTAATGGCCAATAACAAGCCGCTCAGCTTTCAGTTGTTAAAACTTATCGGCTTACGGTTACGAAAGGTCGAGCGAAGATTGGAATCTCTGGTATTTAAAGATGCCCGCACCAGAATAGTAGACTTTATAAGAGATCAGGCGGAGGAAAAAGGCAAAAAAGTGGGTTATGAAACCATGATCCCCAGTTACTTCACCCATAAAGACATAGCCGCTTTAACAGGTACTTCTCGCCAAACAGTAACTACTGTGCTGAACGAGT
>JBEPWY010000176.1:0-7454 GCA_041642185.1 Marivirga sp. | reverse complement strand
GGTTTTTCTGATTCTGAACCGGTGGATTATAAATAACCACTTCAATGTGGTTATTGTTTCGCACATAACCTGAAATCAACATCCTTGTAACGGGTTTGAATAAGATGCCACCACAAAATCTCCTGGTGCTACGCCTTGTAAGATTATTTGTTGTTTAAAAAAGCCGCTTCCTTGTATGTTCCCTACAGTTATAAGACCTGTTTCCTCCTCTCTATCCTAAGAGTACCGCAGGACTTTAAAGATTTATAAATTAACTAGAGTCTTGGGCTCGATTTTTATTCAAATTTCAGCCTCAGCTGAGATATTTTGCTACACCTTATTAATGATTCAAGAACTCAATCCTATTCAACAATCCATTTATTGGCTGCGCTAAAACTACGGATAGAAAGTGTTGTGATAAAAAAACTATAAAAAAAATAGCATCAGGGTTATTCCTGATGCTACTATCTAGATTCAATAATTTAAAACTGCAAATTATTTTACTAACAAGAATTTAAAAGTTACTGGTGTCTGAAGAGTTTGATCGCCGTTATTTATCGGGTTAAATATCACCACCTGTACATTAGCATCTCCACTTCCATCAATACTTTGAAGGTACACAGATAAAATACATCCTTTCAAATCAACATTTGCAGAAGCTAAAAATATATCTCCCATTGCAAATGGTTTATCTGGAGCAGGTGCAATTTTTAGACTGTTGGGAGAGTACCAAGCTGTTCCTTTTGTAATTGTTCCATTACTTCCTACTGGAATTGTAAATTCTCCATCAGAACCAACTCCCACAGGAGGTGAAGAAATTTCAATTCCGCCGGGAGTATTATTCACGACAATCCCTGCTCCTGCTGAAATATTTCCCAATACAGGTGCGCCACCAGTTACTCCGATTGGAATTTGTCCATCAGTAGCCTGGCCAAGAGAAGTTAATGAATCTGTTCCATTTCCTAATATTAAACTATTGCTGACTAATGAATCAGTGCCGGTACCTCCATTGGGAACAGGAAGAATATCAGTCACTTTTGTTGTCAGATCAATCGTTGAATTGGCAATATCTTCATTCACAATTGATTCATTTAATATAGTTCTTGAGTCTACTGTAGAAGTAGCTATATCCTGGTTTAGAATAGCAGAATCCAACACTTTAGCTGTTGTAATCGCATCATCAGCAATATCATCTGTATAGAATGCATAAGGTACGCTCATGAACTTTTGCAAACTTACTACTCTATAATCTCTGTCTTCAATGGCTATTTCAACTTGTAAAAACTGATCTGCACTAATCCAGGGAATATCCATTAAATGGCTGTGCTCGCCCTGTCCGGTTAAATCCCCATGTCCGATAGTTAGTGAGAACAAACCATTTTTATCTGTATTAGTTGAATGTGTTTCCTGATATTCTACGGGCCCGTTCTGACCTTTTAAAATAGTAAACCGAACACTGATTGCTTTTTCATAAACAGGGTTTCCTGATATATCAACTCCTACTATCTCCTTACCCTGGTCATCAATGGCTACTGCCTGAAAGGCTATTCCATCAAGATTTCCGATATTCTGTGCATTGCCGATAAAGAAAGAAAAATTCAGAACGGCTAAAATTATATATTTATAAATATTTTTCATGATTTTAAAATTTAGTTTTTTATTACTTGATTATGAACATAACACCTAATGTGATGGCTAAACCTACATTATGACTTTTCTGTTCTGCATTTCCTTTTTCAAGGTTTTGCAACCCAAACAAATAATTAGCTTCAGCATACAAGTTGATGAAATCGGATACATCATATTGCACACCGGGTGAAGCAATTATACCATAATCAAGTGCGTTTACCTCATCGTTTTCCATTAGGTCATAATCTGCATCATTTAATGTTTGTATTCCATTGAGAAGATAGGCTACATAAGGACCTGCAGTCATGTAAATACCCAATTTATCTAAATCATATTTATAACCGGCGGCAGCTCTCAATTCTATATATTGAAAAGACCAAGTATAAACCTCATCATTATAAACTAATTTAGCACCTGCTTTTCGCATACCCAAGCTACCACGGAATACAATATTATTTAACCCTACAAACCTGTAACCGAAATTATACCCGCCACTGTAAATGCCTTGGTAATCTTCACTACCTAAAAAACTATAGCCACCCATGCCTTCGCTATTCTGATAGCTAAAACTTGAAAACTGCTGAGAGGCATCAATGGTAATTCCTGAAACTTGTGCATTCAATAATGTAGATGACATCATCAATGCTAAAGCCAGTACTAATCCTTTTGAATATGTAATTATCTTTTTCATCTGTTTAAATTTAATGTTGAATGTTAATTTTTGAAGTGGATGCATTACCCGACTCATCTTGAATGATCAGGATATACATACCTGAAGGCCAATTGCTGGAATTAATACTATTATTACTCAAGCTTCCGCCTTTCCACTCATAAATCAATTGACCTGATAAATTACTGACTGCCACATCAACAATTTCTTTATCAGATTCAGGGTCTATTGAAAACTTCTCATTTGCAGGGTTTGGATAAACCCTGGAATTAAAAGTTAAATTTCCAATTTTATTTTTCTGTTGATTGCCTTCAGTGGCTTGCTGAAATCCTGGCATGAAACCAAGATCCGTATCGTAATATGTATTGGTGCCATAAGGTTGGCCAACTGTAAAAGTTATTCCGCTTGTTTGGGAAGTTGTGCTTGCCATGCTGGCCACTACCTGCCTTTTAATACTTTGCCCATTGGCTACTACATTTAAGAGTACCAATGCACACAGCAATAAAAAAATAACAATTCTCTGTGTAAATTTTATCATAGGGTTTGGTTTTTTAATTTGCCCCATGACGGTACTATTTTGAAAAGGGTTGGAACTGATGTTGGAACAGTAATAGGAAAAGATATTAATTTATGTCCTAGAAGGTGCTATCTAATGATCTGACTCTAATATGAATCACTTGATTATAAGGAGATTAGTTGTATGGATAATCAATTTTTTCTGAATGTAAATTCAAGAAATAAATTCTCAAAAATTAGAGAAAATTATGAAAATATATTCAATTGTTGGTGGAAATACATTAACAAGAAGGTGAATCTTTATTTAAAATCCATTAAAAAAGCCTGACTACATTTGTAATCAGGCTTTCATTTTCTCTGTTAAATAAATATTTATTCTTTCAGAAACTGCCTCAGTACATATTGTAGAATCCCTTCATGCTGGTAATAAGATATTTCTACCTGGGAATCAACTCTGGCAATGACCTTAAAACTGGTTTCCTTACCTTCTTTATTAACGGCTTTTACATTCAGTTCCTTTAAAACAGTCAGCCCGTCGGCTATACCTTTAATAGAAAATTGCTCTGTACCATTCAATCCAAGCGATTCAGCACTTTCTCCTTGCTTGAATTGCAAAGGCAACACACCCATTCCTATTAAATTACTTCTGTGAATACGCTCATAGCTTTCCGCAATAACAGCTTTTATACCTAATAGGTAGGTGCCTTTTGCTGCCCAGTCACGCGAAGAACCACTACCATATTCTTTACCTGCGAGCACAACACTTGGCTTACCGGCTTCTTTATACTTCATAGCCGCATCGTACACAGTCATTTCTTCTCCCGAAGGAATATGGGTTGTATAACCCCCTTCTTTTTCCGCAAGTTTATTATTGATCCTCACATTGGCAAAGGTCCCTCTTACCATTACCTCATCATTTCCTCTTCTGGAGCCATAAGAATTAAATTCTTCTTTCTTCACTCCATGTTCAATCAGGTATTTACCTGCCGCTGAATTGGCGCTAAATGAACCTGCTGGAGATATATGGTCGGTGGTAATCGAATCACCTAATAACAATAGAACCTGAGCGTTTTCAATATCCTTTAATAGGGGCGCCTCTGCGGATATATTTTTGAAAAATGGCGCTTCTTTGATATAAGTAGACTCAAGATCCCATTCATAATCATCAGCATCAGGAGCTTTCATTGATCTCCATTGCTCATTTCCGTCAAATATCTCACCATAATTTCTTTTATAGTCATCGGGAGTAAGCACTCTGCTCATCACCTCAGATATTTCTTCATTACTTGGCCATACATCCTTAAAATATACGGGCTGGTCATTACTATCGTAGCCAATTGGATCATTGAACAAATCAATATCAACACGCCCCGCCAGTGCATAAACCACTACCAGCATAGGCGACATAAGGAAATTCATTTTTACCTGTGGATGTACCCTAGCTTCAAAATTCCTATTTCCGGAAAGTACTGAGGCCATTACTAAATTACTTTCTTCAATTGCTTTGGCTACCGGAGGTGGTAAAGGTCCGGAATTACCAATACATGAAGTACACCCAAAGCCTACCACATGGAACCTTAAAGCCTCTAAATCCTCTAATAGATCAGCTGATTTTAGATAATCAGTTACTACTTTAGAACCTGGTGCAAGACTTGTTTTAACCCATGGCTTAACATCAATCCCTCTTTCGCGTGCTTTTTTGGCAACTAAACCTGCACCTATCATTACACTTGGATTAGAGGTATTGGTACAGCTTGTTATAGCTGCAATTGCAATGGATCCATCACTAATTTGGTATTCACCTTGCCTTGTGCGTATATGTACCGTTTTTAGCCCTTCTTTTTCCTCTTCCTCCTCTACAATAACATCACTGCTTACATCGGTATCACCTCTCTGCGGGTCTGGTTGCGTACCACCTTCTCCATACCACCTGTTGATTGGTCGCTCACCACTATCAATATATTCCCTGCCATATACTGAATGTAGTAACTCTTGAAATCTATCATCTAATTCCCTAACCAGCACTTTATCCTGTGGACGCTTGGGTCCTGCAACAGTAGGTTCTATTGAATCCAGATCCAACTCTACTACTTTAGAATAAATGATTTCATCCTCATTTTCTCTCCAAAGCATATTCGCTTTAGTATATTTTTCTACTAAATCAATTTGATCAGGTTCCCGATTGGTTTTACGCATATAGCTGATGGTTTGATCATCAATGGGGAAATAAGTTACTGTACAACCAAACTCAGGAGACATATTGGATATTGTAGCCCTGTCAGGTATAGAAAGAGTATCTAATCCGGGACCAAAAACCTCCACAAATTTCCCTACCACTCCATGAGAGCGTAATAATTGAGTAATGGTGAGAACCAAATCTGTAGCAGTAGTACCAAGAGGCAATTTCCCTGTCAATCTCAAGCCAATTACTTCCGGCATAATAAAATTTATAGGCTGGCCTAATAAAGCAGCTTCAGCTTCTATACCGCCTACTCCCCAACCAACTACCCCAATACCGTTCACCATAGGTGTATGTGAGTCTGTCCCTACTAAAGTATCAGGATAGGCATAGCCATCTCTTTCTACCACGCCCTTTGCCAGGTATTCCAGATTAACCTGGTGGCAAATGCCCATCCCGGGAGGTACTACCGAGAAGTTATCAAATGATTTTTGTGCCCATTTCAAGAACTGATAGCGTTCACCGTTTCTTTCATACTCCATGTCTACATTTTTTTGGTAGGCATAATTAGTACCAAAATAATCTACTTGTACGGAGTGATCTACCACTAGGTCGACCGGAATTAATGGGTTAATCTTTTTTGGATCTTTTCCTTTTCTTACAGCTTCAGCCCTTAACGAAGCAATATCAACCACTGCCGGCACACCAGTAAAGTCCTGCATTAAAACACGTGCAGGTTTGTAAGGAATATCTTTATCGGAAGGTTCAGGCTTCCAGTTTAAAATAGTTTCAATATTCTCTTTAGTGATAGCAAAATCATCAAAATTTCTCAATATATTTTCTAATAGAATTCTGATAGAAAACGGAAGTTTGGAAATTTTATGACCTTGTTTTGCCAGTTCAGTTAAGCTGTAATATTTGAGCTTTCCTTTTGAAGTGTCTAATTCCTGAACAATTTTGTATGGATCTTTGTGCATGTTAAAAATATTTAATTTTAGATGAAGCCTATCTTGACTTTAATAAATATCCTGCCGACAAAATTTATCGGCAGGGATTCATTATTATTTTATACTGATATCCAAACTAAATGTTTTAACCTAGCCCTCCAATGTAATCACTAAATCATCCTGTTGCACCATTTCCCCTGCTTCCAGATGCACAGATTTTACCACGCCTGCTCTTGGGGGAGTAATGGTGGATTCCATTTTCATAGCTTCAATAATAAATAAAGGTGTATTTTCTGTTACTTTCTCGCCTGGCTTCACTTTAATTTCTGCAATACGACCTTGTAAAGGTGCGCCGACTTCGTTTTCTGAAGACACTTTTTGATGGATTATCTTATCTACTTTGGCAGAATTGTCTTTCATTTGAATTCTCCTGGTTTGCCCGTTCAACTCAAAAGATACAGTTCTCATTCCTTCATCGTCAGGCGCTGAAATAAATAACAGGCGAATAATAATTGTTTTACCTTCACCTATCTCCACTAAAAGTTCTTCACCATTTTTCATTCCATAAAAGAATGCAAGGGTTGGCACATACCAGATATCGCCGTATTCCTGTATATGCTGATAATATTCTTCGTATACTTTCGGGTAAAGCAAGTAAGACAGTAAGTCAAGTTCCGTTCTGTTCTTATCAAACTTCTTCTTAAATGCTGTAAATTCCTTATCAAAATCTATAGGCTCAAGATGTGCATTAGGCCTGTTGGTAAATGGTTTTTCTCCTTTTAAGATGATATCGCTAACTTCCTTGGGAAAACCACCAACAGGTTGGCCCAGCTCTCCTTTGAATAAACTTACTACAGACTCAGGGAAAGAAAGTGACTTACCTTTTGTTAATATATCATCAGGAGTAAGATTATTAGAAGTCATATACAAAGCCATATCACCCACCACTTTGGAGGATGGTGTTACTTTCACCAAATCGCCAAACAACTTATTCACCAATCCATAATTCTTTTTAATCTCCTCAAACTTATGGCCTAAACCCAGCGCTTCGGCTTGTGGCCTTAAGTTTGAATACTGCCCTCCGGGGATTTCATGATCGTAAACTTCAGCAGTTCCTGCTTTCAATCCAGACTCAAAAGGATAATAAAACTCCCTTACATCTTCCCAATAGTTGCTATAACTGTTCAGAGAGTCGATATCCAATTTCAATTCTCTGGCCTGCCCTTTCATGGAAGAGGCAACAGAGTTGAAATTAGGCTGTGAAGTTAGTCCTGAAACAGATCCTAAAGCTACATCCACTACATCTACGCCTGCTTCAATGGCCTGCAAGTAAGTGGCCGACTGCACCGATGAAGTATCATGCGTATGTAAATGGATGGGCACATTCACTGCTGCTTTTAAAGCAGTCACCAATTCTTTTGCCGCATATGGCTTTAACAGACCCGACATATCTTTAATAGCAATAATATGTGCGCCCTCTCCTTCCAGCTGTTTGGCAAAATCTACATAATAATCTAAAGTGTATTTTTTCTGA
>JBEPWY010000175.1:3581-7463 GCA_041642185.1 Marivirga sp. | reverse complement strand
CTCAATTTAGGGGTGTTAAAAATGTATCCTTCTTCCTTTACAGACTATCTAAAATCTATGCATAAAAAGCAATACTCCCCAGGTTTTACGATTGATCCATTTGTTCACAGTACGTGAACAAGCTCAATTTATGAACAACTAAAAACATATCAGCAATAAATTGTTGGTTTTGAAAATAATGAATACTAAATCTTAAGAAAACATCTTTTGGCAATTTGTTGTCGGAATTCTAAATGATTTATAAAGTAATTATACTAAAAGCCTATATTTTTCTTAATGATTTATTAATTTACTTTATGCAAGCAATTATCATCACCAAACCGGGAGCTCCTGAAGGATTAGAGTTACAAGAAAAACCAAATCTTGATATAAGAGAATCAGAAGTACTAATTGAAGTAAAAGCGGCTGGAGTTAACAGACCAGATATCATTCAGCGCCAAGGGAAATATCCAGCACCTGAAGGAGTGGATCCGGATATACCAGGACTGGAAGTAGCAGGTGTTATTAAAAAAGTTGGTAATAAAGTAAAGCATTGGAAAGCCGGTGACAAAGTTTGTGCTTTATTGGCAGGCGGAGGTTATGCAACAGAAGTTGTAGCTCCTGAACAGCAATGCCTGCCAATTCCTGAAGGGTTTAGTTATGAAGAAGCTGCTTCTCTACCGGAAACCTTTTTTACAGTATGGACTAATGTGTTTGATAGGGGCCAGTTTAAAAAGGGCGAGAATTTTTTAGTGCATGGTGGCACTTCCGGTATTGGTGTGGCAGCTATCCAAATAGTAAAAGCGATGGGTGGCAAAGTTTATACTACGGCAGGTACTGATGAAAAATGCGCGTATGCAGAAAAAATCGGCGCCGCTAAAGCTATAAATTATAAAAAATACGATTTTCTTAATGAGATTAAATCAATTGAATCAGATGGTATTGATGTGATTTTAGACATGGTAGGTGGGGATTACACTGCCAAAAATATTGACTTACTCAATTTAGAAGGCCGTTTGGTGATTATAAATACCATGAAAAATGCTCATTCTGAAATAAATATGAAAAAAGTGATGGTAAAAAGACTGACAATTACCGGTTCCACTTTAAGAGCCAGGTCTGCTGATTTTAAAGGCGAAATTGCCGAAAAACTTGAAACATATATATGGCCACATCTGGAAAACGGTACAATTAAACCAATTGTATTTAAAACTTTCTCTTTAAAAGATGCTGCAAATGCGCATGCCCTAATGGAAAGCAGCGAGCATATAGGTAAAATAGTGTTATCTATTTAATTTTAATCACGTAGTAATATCATATAATTATGAGAGAAACTATATTAAATTCTTTTGAGCGCTACTGGTCTAGTATAATTGAACGTCTTCCCGAAGTTACCGTGGGGATTATATTATTAATGGTTTTCATTTTTATAGGAATACTGGTGCGTAAGCTTGTGGTAAACAGGCTAAAAAAAAGATCGAAAGATTTACTGTTGATCAATTATATCGGGAGGGTTATTTTCCTGCTATTTCTCATTATAGGTATTGTTATTTTCTTTAATCAGGTAGGCTTAGGAAGGGCGGCGGGCGGTTTGTTGGCGGGTGCCGGTGTTTCTGCATTAATTTTAGGGTTTGCTTTTAAAGATATAGGAGAAAATTTTATAGCAGGTTTTTTTCTTGCATTTAGCAGACCATTTAACACTGGAGACATTATTGAGGTAACTGATCTGATGGGTCGGGTAAAAGGAATGAGTTTCAGAAATACCCACATAAGAGCTTTTGATGGTCGTGACATCTTTATCCCTAACTCCATAATGATTAAAAATCCATTGACAAATTATACAAAGGATGGTTATATGCGGCATGAATTTATAATAGGAATGGATTATGGAGTGGATATATCAGAAGCAACCGTGGTTATTCTGGAAACCATCAAATCACTTAAAAATATTGTTCAATCTAAAAATTTCACACCTTTTGTTACCATTGATAAATTTGGATCCAGTACCATCAATTTAAAAATATTTTTCTGGATTAATACTTATGATTTTTTAGGATCAATTACTATTTTAAAAAGCAATGTTATGAAAGCCATTGTTAATAGATTAATGAAAGAAGGGTTTAATATGCCTGCCGATATCTTGGAATTAAAAATTTATCAGGATGAAAATCCTATACCTATATCTATAAGAAAAAATAAATAACCTGCAAAAGTCATGAAATTAATATGAAAAGATGGACGAATTATTTCGTGCTTTTTTATAAAAAGGTAATTACTAGCATTGCATTTTATCCTGCTATGCTCACAATTATTTTCCTGCTCTTCTCTATCCTAATTATTCGAATAGAATATTCACCATTCTTAATGGATATAAAAGAAGATTTATCAATCTCACTAGTACATGATGCTGATAATGGGCGACTGGTATTAGGCACAATAGTAGCTAGCATTATATCCTTAATGGTTTTTAGTTTTTCTATGGTGATGGTAGTATTAAACAGGGCCTCTGCTACATTGTCGCCAAGAGTTTTACCCGGTTTAATATCAAACCGTTTTCATCAAATAGTGCTGGGCTTCTTTTTGGGAACTGTTATTTACAGTTTACTTATGATTGTGAACATCAACTCTCCTGAACAAGACTTTGATGTACCTTCCTTTGGTATACTTGTCAGTATGATTTTCGCAATAATTTGCCTTGTGCTTTTTGTAACATTTATTCATTCTATTTCTCAAAAAATACAAGTAGATAATATAATGAACGACATTAAGAGGAGCACACGCAAAGCACTTAAAAAAGCTAATATCGAGGATGGAGGTCAAAGCGGAAAAAAAGAGGAAACAGAGCCTTTAAATACTCCTGAAGATGAAGATTGGTATCGTCAGAAGGCTTATGCGTCAGGTTTCTTGAAAAAGATAAAGCTCGAAAGTTTAAAAAATTTTTGTGATGAATACGGCGTAATAATTAAAATAGAGATCAGCGTAGGTACTTATTTAGTAAAGCATTATCCCTACGTTAAAACCAACAAAAGATTAAATGACGAACAAAAGGAGGAGTTGGCATCCTGCTTTATTTTGTATACCGAAGAGCATATTACAGATCATTACTCATTTGGGTTTCAACAAATTTCAGAAATAGCAATTAAAGCATTAAGCCCGGGCATTAACGATCCGGGTACCGCCATCAAGGCCATAGATTTACTTTGTGATTTGTTTATACAGCTCATGTTGATAAAACAGCAACTTGTGATTAAAGATGACAAGGATAAAATATGCGTATACTTAAAACCTATAACTTTCAGAACCACTTTATATCGAACATTTGTTCCTATCAGAAAATATGGAGAGCAGGATGTTCTGGTTTTAATACAATTATTGTCCACCCTGGAAAAAATGCTTTATGTAGATGATGAAAAGAAACTATATTATGACAATATACATGAATTCGCTCAAAATATAATTGAATGCTCGACAGAATTTTATGAAAATGATTTAGATAAAGAACAGCTAAATAAAGTTGTCAATAAGATCAATCAGAAGTTCCCGACAAAACAAAAACTGAAATTATTTTAAGTTAAAACAACTTATAATTTCCTCCTTTTCGAAATTTTGAAGCATTCAATTTCACTTCTTCTCCCCCGTTCATATACTTCTTTTTTGCCATTTCAAAAAGTTGTTTTATCATATCCGCTTCTGGCCCCACGCCGCGCATTCTGCTTTTCCATTCAGAATCATTTACATTGCCCCCATGTAAAGAAGCAATTCCTGCCCAAACTTTATTGTACCTATCAGGAAAATGAGTTTTAAGCCATTTTGAAAAAACATCTTTTACAGCACCATTTAATCGCACTACAGTATAACCAGCACTAACAGCTCCTTTTTTTGCAGCAGCCTCAATAATGGCGG
>JBEPWY010000175.1:0-3571 GCA_041642185.1 Marivirga sp. | reverse complement strand
GGATTTCATGTTGATTTAAACCTGGTATGATGGGAGCTGTCATCACACTTACAGGTATGTTATTTCGGCTTAAAATTTCTATTGACTCCAATTTCTTTATGCTGGATGCTGTTCTAGGTTCCAACTTAGATCTTAAGGATTCATCCAGACTAGTAATAGAGAGAATAACATGTATAAGTTTGTCAGAAGCTAAATCTTTCAAAACATCCAAATCATTTAAAAATCCAGTATTTTTAGTAATGATTCCTACCGGATGTCTGTATTTGGCCAACACCTCCAACAATGATCTTGTGATTCGCAATTTTTGTTCGAGCGGCTGGTAGCAATCGGTATTGCCCGATAAAACAATGGGTTTCACTTTCCAAGCAGGCTTCAGCAATTCTTTTTCTAAAAGGGCTGCCGCATTTTTTTTTACAATAATTTTCGACTCAAAGTCAAGCCCTGCATTATATCCCCAAAACTCATGTGTTGTACGGGCGTAGCAGTAAACGCAACCGTGCTCACAACCTTGATAGGGATTAAGGGAATAGTCCATGCCCACGTCAGGGCTGGTTACTTTGTTAATGATCTTTTTAGGATATTCATAAAGCACTTGCGTGCCGGGTTTATCAAGATGAGTATATTCATCGATGGTATCAGAGTCCTCAATGCTCAGAACCTGCTGTTGAAATTGATTGGGAGGATGATGTTGTGCGCCTCTTCCTTTGATGAAATGGGTAGAATCCATCTATAAATATACTAAATATTTTAGCTATTACTATATTTATTAGTATATTTGATCAATTTGGTAAAAAAAATGATAACCAATCGCTCGATTATCATTTAATTTGAAGGAGAAATATGATTAATAATTACTTTTCTTACTTTCTTTTTTCGCTTTCTTTTCAGCCCTTTTTTCTTTAAGATTTTTTTCGGGTTCCTTCTTCACAGCTTTCTTTACTGATTTTTCTTTTGACATGATTTCTAAATTTTAGAAAAGATAACACTAAATAATAGTATCTCAAAGAGGCCAAGAATCATTATTTTATTGTACTAAATACTCACTTATAACCTGTTTGGTTTATCTTTAAAAAATCGCTTTTAACTCAGGTGAATTCTTTAACTCAATTAATGTTTCAGTCAGGTAAGGTTTTGACAAAAACTTTTTAATATAAATATTTTCTCCTGCTCTAGAAATATCCCCGTAATCGGTGGAAGATGAAACCATGAAAATTAAGGTATTTGAAGGACTGGCAAATTCATTAATAGATTCCAGAAACTCCCACCCATTCATTCTTGGCATATTAATATCAAGAAAAATAACATAATTTTCATTTGGGTTATAGCTGTCTTTCAAATACTCATAAGCTTCCTCACCATCCATAAAAGATAAAGGGTTAGGATGAAAATTACTTTCTTTAATCATAAATTTAGACATCATAATGAAAATTTCATCATCATCAACCAGTAACATTTTAAAGTTCATCTTTATTGGGTTTCAGGTGGATTTGTTGAGATTTATTCACAACATCTCTGATTATTACATCAAGCTCTTTGGCTGATTTCAAAGCATAATCGAGATATTTTTTTTTATCTTCCGGATTTAATTGATCTGTTGACAAAACATTTATCAAACCCATTATTCTTGATAAAGGAGCTCTAACCACATGCGATTGTAGCCAAGATATTTCTCTTAACTTCTCATTTTGTAGTTCAATGGTTTTAGTATGCTCTATACTATTTGTAATATCATTGGCCAATACTAGTTTGGCATTTCTATCATTGAATTTAATTAAGTTAATTTGTATATCCACATAAATAATTCTTCCATTTTTCAAAGTATGGCGAAAGACTCCCTGAGATTGAAAGTCCTGCTCTTTAGATTTTGATCTTTCAAGGGATTTTTCCAAATCAGTCATATCCTCCTGTGGACGGATATCCTTTATTGTCATTGAAAGAAATTCTTCCATTGTATATCCGTAATGTCTAACTGCAGATTGATTGACATCTAAAAATTCTAAGGTATCAGAATCGTACACCCACATGGGTAATGGACTCATTTGAAATAAATTGAGATATTTTTTTTCCGAAGATTGAATCTTGAGAATATATCTGTTTCTTTCAATATTATAAACGATACTTTTATAAAGTATAATGGAACTTAAATCTTCTTTCACCAAGTAATCTGCCAACCCAAGGGAGAGTGATTTAATTGCAAAATCCAGTTCACTAAAACCGGTTAAAACTATTATAGGAGCACATTTTGATATTTTAATAATTTCTTTAAGTAAACCTTCACTACTTTTGTCGGGCAAGGACAAATCAAGTAAAATAATATCAAATACCGAAACTTGCTGTTCCAGTATAACAGTTGCTTCCTTAAATGTTTTTGCTGATACAATTTGGACTGAGAGTATGTGCTCATCCAGATAATCTTCTATTAATAAGAAGTCTCCGGGATTATCTTCAATAACAAGGATTCTATATGGATAAGTATCTTTTCCCATTTGTTGATGCTGTATTCTTTAAAAAATTTAATGGCCTTAAAATAAAAATAGCGGAATTCCCCATTACAACTATCTAAGTATACTTTAGTAAAGTAACTAAATTATGATGGCAATCGCTCCATATCACCAAAAACATGTAAGAAAATAACTACATCTACCGTTTTAATACAGATGTCTAAATTGTTTTTTTAGCCTTTAGTCCAATTTGTTTTGATAACTCACTGATTTACTAATAGTAAAATAAAACCTGCTAACTTAATTTTCTCTAGATTCTACCCATATCTCTCCGCCATGCTGTTCTACAATTTTTTTACACGTAGCAAGTCCCATACCTGTGCCGGAAAATTCACTTTTATTATGAAGTCTGCTGAAGAGCTGAAAAATTTTGTCGTAATTTTGAGAAGCAATTCCAATTCCATTATCCATTACCATAAATTCCCAAAACCCTTCTTTATCGCTAAAACAAATATGGATTTCTGGTTGGTTACCTGGCTTCTGATATTTATTTCCATTCCCTATTAAATTCATGAGCAGCAAACGAAGGCCAGTCTTTTGTGCATAAATGTCAGGCATTTTATCCCAACTGATCAACGCATTTTTTTCTCCCAAAACTGTTTCTTGAAGAGCCGTAATTTCTAATAATAACTCTTCAGGTTTTAGTCTTTCAAAGGGTACTTTTTCGCTGCCAATTTTAGCATATTCCAACAAATCACTAATGAGGGTAGTCATTCTTTTGGCTCCCTCTATGGCATAGTTTACATATTGCTTTCCTTTTTCATCCATATCACTGGCATACCTCTCTTGAATGATGGACATAAAGCTACTGATCATCCGAATTGGTTCTTTTAAATCATGCGCAGCTATGGAGGCTAAATTCAGCTTCATTTTGTCGGCTGATTTCAAGCTGTCCCCTCATCAAATTCCTAGCTCTGTTAGCTTTTGCTCTTAAATTAAGTATAAAAAAAGTGCAAATATCATTATTTTGTTTTATCCCTGCGTTTTATTTCGTCCCTAATTTTCGAGGCTTTTTCGTATTCTTCTTTTTCCACGGCTTTTTGTATCATGTCCTGGAGTTCGGCAACCGA
>JBEPWY010000174.1:0-7466 GCA_041642185.1 Marivirga sp. | reverse complement strand
TTTCACTCTGCCGGGAAATTCATCTACAGCTTTTTGATATATCTCGGGGTCTCGTTGTCCACTGTCACCTATTAAAATAAAATTCAAATCGGGGTAAAGATCCATAAGTCGCTCAATTTTCTCAATTTTATGTTGATGGGATCCGCCTCCTGAAAAAATCAGGTCTCTTAAACCTGACTTATATTCCTGTAAAAGAAAAGGTCCCTTTGGAAGATCTCTGATATAGAAGAAATCAGCCAGAAAATCGTATAAATTCCACTCGCTGCTACTCACATAAAACAAAGGATTTCCATTTTGGTGGAGTTGTCTGTAGAAATAGGCTACTCCTTCAAAAGGCAACCTTGTTTTTGCATTTTTAATAAGAATAAGCCTAATTTTACGCAATATTTGCGTGGCATGAGATACCAATACAGTGTCATCAATATCAGAGATTACCCCAAAATGTGAGTCTGAGCTGACAATCAGAAACTCTCCTTGTTTGGCACATTGCTCATTTCCATCCTCATCGCAAATTGAAAAAATAATAGGATGCCAGCCGGGTTCAATAGGCTTTTTA
Source organism: Marivirga sp. (assembly GCA_041642185.1). Classification (GTDB taxonomy): domain Bacteria; phylum Bacteroidota; class Bacteroidia; order Cytophagales; family Cyclobacteriaceae; genus Marivirga. Next base: position 6,910 of record JBEPWY010000174.1, on the reverse strand, counting down.
GGATAAATCCATTCGCTGAAATAACCTAATTCATCGCTGACCGTTTCGAAAGTTTGATCATGTAACTTTATTGTTACAGTGGAATCAGGAAGAGGGGAGCTCAGGTATCTCCCAAGCATTGTTTTGAGATTTTTTCTTTTTTTATCAGTTGCTTCAGAAAATATATCAGGCCGGTTCTCCAAAACTTGTCCTTTTACGTATATTCTTTCTTTACTCCCATATCCTCTGTATGGAATAATTGTGGGAGGAGAAATAATTCCTAATATTCGTTTAAGGAAGAGACCTAGTCGTATATTTAGTTGGCGTATAATAGCTTTAAATTTTTATTGAAAAAATGAATGTGAAATCAATTGATTATTTATTTGTAGTAAACCCTAAATCAGGTAATACCGATAAATCTGAATTAGAAAATGATATAAATAAAAAATGTAAAACATTTAATAGGGAATATACGATTTTCTATACAACAGGGAGAAATGATTCGGAGAAAATTAGAAAAAAAATTTCTGTAAGCAATCCTAAAACTGTTGTGGCCTGTGGAGGAGATGGTACAATTAATTTGATAGCTAAGGTGTTAATTGATCATAATATTCAGGCAAATCTCGGTATAATTCCTTTAGGATCAGCCAATGGACTAGCCAATGAGTTAGGGATAGTGGAGGACATTGAAAGAAGCTTAGTTGTACTAATGAGAGCTAAACCTCAACTTATTGATGTGTTGGTTATTAATGATGACCATATTTCCTTACACTTAAGTGATGTGGGTTTTAATGCCAATATGATACAGGATTTTGAGGAAAGTGGTGAACGGGGAAAGCTAGCCTACGCAAGATCATTTTTCAATGCTTTAATGGAAAAAGAGCATTCTGATTATACTATTGAAATTAACAATAAGAAGTTTGATGTCACTGCAGAAATGATAGTATTTGCCAATGCTTCAAGTTATGGTACAGGTGCTATTATAAATCCGGAAAGCTCTATGAGCGACGGTCGATTTGAGGTGATTGTGTTTAAACCTATTCCTTTAAGTGAGCTGCCTTCACTTACTTTTGAATCATTTATTGGTGATATAAACAATTCTTCCTTTGTAGGTATTTATAAAACCCAGTCTGTAAAAATTTATTGTCATAGAAAGGAGCTTCTTCAAATTGACGGCGAATTGATAGGAGAGGTTAATGAAATTAAGGTGGAAATTAAAAAAGGAGCCATTAATTTAATCGCCCCCAAAAGCTTGATGTGATTTGAAAACATTATTGTAGTTAAATGAAAAACTGGATTTACCTAAATCAGTTTTGTTAGTGTCGTAGACGAACAAAAAAAAATGGCTGTATCCTGGTTCAGAAATTTCAAAAAGTTTTTCGTAATAATCAGTTTTTTTAATGAGTGTTTATAATTGCGAATTACCGTGCGTATTTTTTTGTTCTTGGTAATTAGTAAAAAAAAAAAGCCCCGCGAAAATTATCCGCGAGGCTTTTAAAATATATTTAAAGTCTGCTTGCCAGACTTTAAACTTTAAGACCTAATTACTTAGGCTCTTTATCGTCATTTACTTCTTCGTATTCAACATCATCAACGCTGTCGTCGGTTTTGCCTTCCGGTTGACCTTCGGCCTGACCTCCTGGCTGTTGACCTTCGCCTTGATACATCTCCTGAGAAGCTGCCTGCCATGCATTGTTAAGCGCTTCCATTGCTGGTTCAATTGCTTCAACATCTTGCTTGCCATGTGCTTCTTTCAATTTACCTAAAGCATCATTGATAGCAGTTTTGTTTCCTTCAGAAAGCTTTTCTCCGAATTCCTTCAACTGATTTTCAGTTTGGAATATTAAAGAGTCAGCCTGATTGATTTTGTCAATCTTCTCTCTCTCTTTCTTATCAGTTTCAGCATTAGCTTCCGCTTCTTTCTTCATTTTTTCGATTTCCTCATCGGATAATCCTGAAGATGCTTCAATCCTGATTTTCTGCTCTTTTCCTGTACCCTTATCTTTGGCAGATACATTCAATATACCGTTTGCATCAATGTCAAAAGTAACTTCAATTTGAGGAACTCCTCTTGGTGCTGGCGGTATTCCGTCTAAGTGAAATTTACCAATGGTTCTGTTATCCTTAGCCATTGACCTTTCGCCCTGTAATACATGAATTTCAACCGAAGGCTGATTTTCAGATGCAGTACTGAATGTTTCAGATTTCTTAGAAGGTATAGTAGTATTAGACTCAATTAATTTTGTCATTACACCACCCATAGTCTCAATACCTAAAGATAGAGGTGTAACATCCAATAATAATACATCTTTTACTTCTCCAGTTAACACACCACCTTGAATAGCTGCTCCAATGGCAACTACCTCATCAGGATTTACTCCTTTAGAAGGCTTTTTACCGAAGAATTTCTCTACTTCTTCCTGAATTCTAGGGATTCTTGTAGATCCACCTACTAATATCACTTCATCAATATCAGATGGAGAGATTCCTGCATCTTGCAATGCTTTTTTAACAGGCTCCATTGATCTTTTGATCAAGCTGTCTGCCAACTGTTCAAACTTAGAACGGCTTAAAGTTTTCACCAAGTGCTTTGGTACTCCGTCAACCGGCATGATATATGGCAAGTTGATTTCAGTGCTACTTGAACTTGATAATTCAATTTTAGCTTTTTCTGCTGCTTCTTTCAATCTTTGAAGAGCCATTGGATCTTTTCTTAAATCCAATCCCTCATCATTTTTAAATTCATCAGCTAACCAGTTAATAATTACCTGGTCAAAGTCATCACCACCTAAGTGTACATCACCATTAGTTGATTTTACTTCAAAAACACCTTCGCCTAATTCAAGGACAGAAATATCAAAAGTACCACCACCTAAATCGTAAACTGCGATGGTCATGTCCTTATCTCTCTTGTCCATACCGTAAGCTAAAGAAGCTGCAGTAGGCTCATTGATAATTCTTTTTACTTCTAAACCTGCAATCTGACCAGCTTCTTTAGTTGCTTGTCTTTCTGCATCATTAAAGTAAGCAGGTACAGTAATAACCGCTTCAGTTACTTCATGTCCTAAATAATCTTCTGCTGTCGCTTTCATTTTTTGCAAAATCATTGCAGAAAGCTCCTGAGGAGTATAAGTTCTGTCACCTATTTTAACTCTAACAGTATCATTGTTGCCTTTTTCTACTGTATAAGAGGCCATTTTTTTCTCATCGGTAATTTCAGAGAATTTCTTACCCATAAATCTTTTTACAGAGGATACTGTATTTTGAGGGTTTGTGATCGCCTGCCTTTTTGCAGGGTCACCCACTTTTCTCTCTCCTTTACCTTCATCTAAAAATGCCACGATAGATGGCGTGGTTCTTTTTCCTTCGCTGTTTGGGATTACAACGGGTTCGTTCCCCTCCATAACCGCAACACAGGAGTTAGTTGTACCTAAATCTATTCCAATAATTTTTCCCATGATATAATTAATTTTGTTGTTTCTAATTTCAAGAATTTGTTCTGACTCTTTAATAACAAGCCTTATGCCAAGCAATTTAGTGCCGGGTTTTTGTGACATTTTGTCACTGATAGCAATGCCAAATAAACTATTTGACATAATTTTGCCGGTATTACCAATGTCCTTCTTGTGTATATAGATTAATAACCTTTACTAAATTTAATGGTTTCCTTCCTTCCTGTTTTTTTAATTATTTCTTAACTAAATTTAAATACATGTTTTTAGTATAGTTAAAAAAGTAATTTCTGATTTTAGATTAAGGTATGTAAAAACAATAATCCTCTTGAAGAAATCTGAGAGGATTTTTTACTTTTACAGTATGGCATTGCAAAAATCACACGAGGAAGTAAAGAATAGTCAATCAAAACGGGATATTATTCTTGTAGCTGAAAATCTCAGGACACCGGAAAATGTCGGTATGGTGCTCAGAGTGGCAGAGGCATTTGGTATTAAAAAAGTTTATTTCACCGGTACTTATAGTATCCAATTAACTACAAAAGTTAAACGTGCTTCCAGAAACACCTATCAATTAACGGATCATAGCTTTAATGAAAACACTTTAGAAGTTTTGGAAGATCTTAAAAAGTTACAATATGATTTGGTAGCACTGGAGATAACGAATAAAAGCATTCCTATAAGAGATTTCCTTTTTGAAAATTATTCAAGACTGGCAATAGTAATCGGTTCTGAACGGAATGGTATAAGTGAGGATAGCTTATCGGTAATTTCTGATGCTGTTCATATCCCTTTATATGGGGAAAACTCCTCAATTAATGTGGTTAATGCTTTGTCAATTGCTCTTTATGAAATTGTGAAATAGCAAACTAAAGTTGATAGTAAATGATTATTTTAGCTTCATAAGGCATAAACACATCATTATCATTAGATTGTGAACGGAGTCCAATTTTTAATGAATAGTTGTCTGCTTTAAAATATTGTTTTAGATCAACAGATCTTTTATTTTGGATAGTATAACGTAATGTTGAGCTAACTAAAGAAGATTGGATAAATTCTGCAGAAGCAGTGTTATACAAAATTGCTTCAGCGGCCGGGCTGGCATGAACACTTCTTAATGGCGCCTGAAAAATAATAGAATCGATTTTATTTTCCGGGATACGTATTACTGAAGTTTTTGAAAAAACCCATTCAGTTGATTTAGCTGAAATATTCCCTGATAAAAGAATAGTTTTGATCTCCTGATTGTCTGTTTGTGGAGCTGGTGGATCATTGTCTACTAACCCCGGTTCACAAGCCATAAAAAGAACAGACACTATTAAAAACGGTATTGTTTTTACAAAAATATGCATATAATACAATGATTTATAATGAATTGTTATTATGAACCAGGTTTAATTCAATAGGTTTTTAATTTTAGTGAAAAAAATCTTAGATTCTATAAACCATCGCGTTTATATGCATTCCGGCACCTACGGAGGCTAAAATGATTTCTTCACCCTCTTTTACTGTGTGTTCACCCATTTCCCCATGTAATAGCATATCTAGCATAACCGGTACAGTGGCCACGGAGTTGTTACCAAATTTCTGTATAGTCATAGGCATTATATTATCGGCATTAAGTGGTATGCCGTAAATCTCACCCAATTTTCTAAGGATAGCTTCATCCATTTTCTGGTTGGCTTGATGTATCAGCACCTTTTTAACATCCTCCAGTAGAATCCCTGACCTTTTGATGGCTAATTCTATACCGCTTGCTACTTTTTCTAAAGAGTATTCGTAAATTTTTCTACCTTTCATTTTCATGTATTTTCCGCGATTATTTAATGAAGGATTATTGGATTTGTCCATAGCCAAATAGCTGATTTCTTCATCTGCATCTGTTCTGTTAGCAAATCCTAATATTCCTTTTCTGTCGTTATCGTAGGATGCAGAAACAATTGTTGCACCTGCTCCATCAGAAAATATCATGGAGTCTCTGTCGTGTGGATCAAGTGTACGACTAAGGGTTTCCCCGCCAATAACCATTACATTTCTGCAGAATCCACTTAAGATCATTTGATAAGCCTGAATAATACCTTGTAGCCAACCGGGGCACCCAAAAACTAAATCATAACATACAACATCAGGATTTTTTATCTGTAGCTTATGTTTCACTTTTGCTGCAAGGCTTGGCACATTATCTACACGATTGGATTCATAAACAATGTCCCCGAAATTTTGGGCATAGATGATATAATCCAGATCTTCTTTATCGATACTACTGTTTTTTAAAGCGTTTTTGGCAGCCTCATAACCCAGATCAGAATTTAGCTGCTCGTTATTCGCATATCTTCTTTCCTGTATGCCGGTAATTTTCTCAAACTTTCTTATAATTTCTTCATTGGAAATATCAAAAAGCTTTCCTTCTTCTGTATAGAATTCATGACCTAGAAAATCTTTATTAGTAACTATGTTAGAAGGGATGTATGACCCTGTGCCATTAAATATTACATTTGGTGTTCTCATAATCTTAATTAACTTTTTAAAATCTTATCTCCTTCTATTAATCTTACAGCATCCCAGCAGGCATTGGCAGCCTGGTTAATTCTTTCAGCACTTAAATTCTGCTGGTGGTCTATTTGAAGCTTAGCCAATGAAGTAATGGGGCCGTAAGCTAAAGATATAATAGTGTATAAAGGCAAATCTTTAATAGCCCGGGCTCTTTTAGCCTCAATAAAAAACATCATTACAGGCGACATAATCATAAAGCTTTCCTCTCTTGTTAACATACTCATATAGGTAGCATATCGATGTTGCTCTATAAACTGAAACTCTTGTGGGTTTTTCATAAAGAAGGAAATTAAATTCATCCATAAATGTTTAAAACGAGATTTAAAGCCTAACGTCTCATCATAATTCAATAACATTTGGGCCATTACTTCTCTCTTAATCTCAAGAAAGAGTTCGTTTATCAGAGCTTCTTTGTTTTCAAAATATCTGTAAATAGTGCCCGCCCCAATTCCAGCCTTTTCAGCTATCATTGAAATAGGAGTGCCATGAAACCCAAATTCTGAAATACACGAGAGGGTGGTTTTCAGAATAAGTGTTTTCTTATCAATCTTATTTTTTGATGCGGAATGAACGTTCATTCCGTAAATGTGATTAAAAAATAAATATTATCAAATAATATTATAAAAATATTTATTAAACATTAAAAAATTGTATAACCTACAAATAATCAGCCCTTAAGCAGAAAAGGATCTTTTATTTGTTCCGCATTCTTCTGTTCTTCTTGTTTCTGTAATCTCGGGTTTTGGTTACACTTTTCTTATCAATGGATTTATACTCGTTCCATGTTTGTTGTGACTGGGTAGTTCGGACAGTTTGAACACAGGAAGAAAAATAAAATGCAATAATGAATAATAGGAGAGTATAAGTGCTTCTTTTTATCATAATAGGTAACGTTCAGCCAGATGAAAAAATCTTTCATCCCCTAG
>JBEPWY010000173.1:1837-7478 GCA_041642185.1 Marivirga sp. | reverse complement strand
CCCGAAAAATGCCTTATTTGGCAGATTTTGGGGTTTTAAATTCTCCTTAACAAGAGTTAAGAAACTGAAAATCACTCACTTAATTATATCCGAGAGAGGCCTGTTTAAATCACAATTTATTAACGCATGGTAACGTTAAAAAATTCTCATTTACAGATTAGATACTTTTTAATTTTATTCTTCCTCTTTAATGTTTACAGATACATTCCCGCCTAATGTAGTAGAAATACCTACTCTGAAACCAATACTTTGATACCGAAAATTTTCATAATTAGTCACAATTTCTATCCGAAAGAATTTTAATATGCCTCCTAATGAATAGCCGAGTTCCGAATAATTTTTACTTTGAGGGGTTAATAAATAGTTGGCAAAGAAACTTTCCTTCAAGCCCATAAACCGTGCAGCTGGCAATTGAGTTATTAAAAATTTTCTGAATTGATGGTAAAGAAATGTTTGCACATAATAGCTGTCTGTACTATACAGATAGTAATCCAATAACCTATAACTTTGTACAGGATCAATTTGGGTTACGAATGCACGATTACCAGGGAAATGTGCGAAATCCATAAACCCAAGGGATCTGTTATTTAAAAAAGTTCCTGTCCTAAGACTGAAATAGGTGATTCCTTTCACACCAATTTCAAAATCATCTTTAAATTCAAATTCCACTCGGTCAAAATATACATCGCTTCCTGCTAGTCCCTTAAAACCTTTATAATATGCTAAAGAAAATACAGGGCTTTTATCTGTAATGGCAATTTTATGTCCATTTCGGATTACATATTTTATATTAGGCTTGTAGGTCACTTTAACATCTGCAGTTAATGCCTGTTGACCATCAAACTCTTCAATAGGCTCTATATTTATAGGTAAGTTGGGTGTTAATCCTCTTTTCCAGTCAATAAAAGTAAAGTCAGTATTATTTAAAAGGCGGTATCTCTTTTCAAATTCTATATTTCCTGAAATACGCCACTTATATGAGAAATTATTTTCAAACCTAAATTGTAAAAAATCTTTTTCATACAATTTCATAAAATTCTGTTCCCACATTAAAGTAAAGCTAGTATTAATAAGTGGGGTAATAGCTGGCAAATCATTAAACTGGTTAACATACCTGCCACCAATTAAAGATATACTTCCATTCTGATATCTATACTTACTTAATATTTTACCTGTTATACTTTTTCTGGCTACAGCATATCTTATTGTTGGTTTTAACAAAATAAAAGGCTGATTTAATAGTCTAAAATCAGTCTGCCTCATCTGTACAGAATCAATATTATTTTTAAAGTTTTTCCGGAATCCAATACTATAATCAACATTTAAACCTTCAACAGTATTATATTGAGTACTTAAAATTGCATTGTAAATTATAAACTTCCAATCGTCCCCTTCTCCAATAGAGTACCTGCCCCCGGTAACTAAATCTAACATTTGAAAAGTAGATTTTTTAGCATTTTCAATAGAATCTTCTTGTGATTTTTGTTCATTTATAAGATCTACACTATCAATTTTAGCATAACCTCTTACTTCAGAATCTGAAAGCGGTATAGGCCGTACCTGATGCCAAAACAAAGAATCCTGGTTATAAGCACTTGAGTCAATTGTATAATTATATACCCCGACAATATCTAGTTTTGAAAGAGAATCTGTCTGATTATCCTGATAATCAGACATTAATTTTTTGAGATCTTTTGCTTTTACTACCGCAGGTTCATGGCTCGATTTTGCATTTTTAAATTCCTTTACCGACTTTACTATTTCCTTCTCTGGCTCTATAATTTCAGGATCACCCTTATCTATTAATTTTATATTGTGAGGCAATGCAGGGTTAAGTGTGATCATATAATCTGCAACTGAAGCTACATATTTAAATTCAAACCCAACTCCCATTATTTTACCATCCACATCAAATTGGTAACTAATAGGCATCCAAGCAAGTTGGTTTACATTTTGATATACCTGACGAATTCTCACTTCCACCCCCAGGTCAATTTGAGTTTTAACATCCACATTATAAAGTGCCCAGTCGTTTTCCACTAATTGTATGGTGCCTTCAAATACATTAGGGGCTTTAACTTTAGGCGTAACCAATATCTTATTTATTAAATTATCTCCATCTACAAAAGCACCAAGATGTTTAAATTTATAATATTGAAAAGCTTTAGAAGATAGAGGGGAAACAGATGAGGCGATTTCATCCTGATAGAAGCTACCTGAGATAAATCGCATGGGGTTGGCATTGAAATCACTTTCTTTAGACGCGTATACAGATATTACTTTTTCAGAAAACTGATTAGGCCTTGTATAAGTTACTTCACTAACAGACTCTGTAATAATGAGAGTTGAGGTATCAATTCCTTCCTTTTTTAAAACACCTCTAAGGTAGAATGGAATACTTTTTACTTTGCCTTTTCCTTTTACATAAACTTTTGCTGAATAACCGTCAATTAATTGCTGATGATAGCTACTTTTTGCAATTGCTTTTCGCATCATCCAATTAGCGGGATCTGTAGCTTTAGCTGAAGTGGTTACCTCATCTAACAGTAAAGTTTGTTTTTCAAGATAAACATCAAGCTGTTTGAATGTATTTCCTATTATTATTTTCTCCCTTTTAGTTTCATACCCTACAAACTTATACTGAAGTGTATATTCGCCTGGCGGAAGATTTAATTCATAATAGCCCTCCTGATTGGCTGAAGTTCCTGTCCCGGTTTCTTCTACATAAATAGTTGCATAAGGTAACAATTGACCATCATTATCATAAATAACACCTCTTATTCCATTGGATACTCCTAACTGAGAAAACAAAATATAAAAAGTAGTAAGTAAAATCTGCTTCATTCGGTTATTTATAAAGATAATGCATTAAATGGCCGCAAAGTTGCCTTGGGTGTAGAAAGATACATAATACAAGCTAGAATAGACGTAAAGGTGGCAAAATGAATTAAATATTTAAAAAAGTTACTGATTTTGATTTCGTGAATTTATTAAACGGTACAGTCAAAATTTTAGCCCCTGTTTTAACTCAAAAATTTTCATCCTAGTCTAGAAACAGTTTTTTGGCTTTTATTTGATCAATTACCGCATCTGGCACTAAATATTTTATGGAGCGGTTATTTTTAACAGATTTCCTGATAAATGTAGCTGAAATATCCATTTGAGGTGCTTCTATAAATTTCACATTTGGGTGATTTTCCAGTGGGGAAGGCTTAGAGTTAGGTCTTGGGTAAACCAAAAGGCCAAATTGCTCTAATATCACCTCATGATTTTTCCATTTAGGAAAATTTTTAAGGTTATCCTGACCTATAATTAGTTTGAAATTCACATCAGGGTGTTTATTTATTAAATATGCCAAAGTATCAGCCGTGTAACTCGGCTTAGGCATTTGAAATTCAATATCAGATACTTTCATATGAAAATGATCAGCAATAGCAGCCTCCACTAAGTTTAAGCGATCAAATTCATGTGCAAGGTTTTTTTGCTTTTTGAAGGGATTTTGAGGAGAAACAATAAACCAAATTTCATCCACCACCTTTTCCTCTAATATGGTATTGGCTATTATTAAATGTCCAATATGAATGGGATTAAAAGAACCGAAGAATAATCCTACTGTTTTTTGTTGCATCAAGCTTTTAAAAAATCATTAACAATTTGTTCCGCTTTATAAAGTGATGAATCCAAATCCTCATTAACAAGAGTTACATCAAATTCTTTTTCGAAGGTCATTTCAAATTTAGCTTTGTAAAGTCTTTGGGACAGACTTGAAGATGATTCGGAATTTCGGTCCTTTAATCGTTTCTCTAATAACTCAAGAGAAGGTACCTTTACAAAAATAGAAAGTGCTTTATTACCAAAATATTTTTTCAGCTTTAAGCCTCCCTTCACATCCACATCAAAAATGACATGACTGCCTGAATCCCAAATTCTTTGAATTTCTTTTTTGAGGGTACCATAGAAGTTCCCTTCGTATACCTCTTCCCATTCAACAAATTCATCGTTGTCAATTTTTTTCTTGAAATCTTCGACAGTAAGGAAATAATAATCAATTCCATCTACTTCCTTTCTACCTCGTTTGTCTCTAGTACATGCTGAGATAGAAAAACCTAATTCAGGAATTTTTTTTAATAAATGATTTACAATAGTAGTTTTACCTGCACCTGAGGGAGCAGAAAATATAACGGCTTTTCCGGAATTCATTAATTTAAATGCTTTGTAGTACTTTGGATTGAATGGATGTAGCTAATTCAGATGGGATATTTGGTCTTTTTAGCCGGCTCTTAAGGTTATCTTTAATAGTTTGACTTAATTCAAATTCAGATTTGCAGCTTTTACAAGCTACTATATGCTGCTCAAGTTCCGCTTCCTGTTGCTCTGTAGCTTGTCCATCAATGACTAGCTGCAACAACTCTACACATTTATTTTTGTCATCTACTTCCATAAGTTCGTTAGTTCAAATTAATATATTTTTCCATGTAAGTTTTATATCCTTTCTGAGGCATTATTTGTCTAATACAAATATGCTGAATGTTTAGTTCTCAAAAAATATATTAAATGAATTATTTCCTCTTGTCTTTATACCCCATGGAAGTGGCGTATTTAGTAAGCTTCTCTTTTAATAGGTTTCGGGCTCTGTGCAACCTACTTCTTACAGTTCCTATGGGAATATCTAAGATTTTAGCCATTTCCTCATATGTGAAGCCTTCAAGGTCGCAAAGTATTATCACCGTTCTGAAATCAATATCCAATGAATTTAATGCATTGGTAATTTCATCACCAATCATATGTTGAACAGTCTCTACTCTTAAATCAGTTGTTATTTTTTCATCTACCGACTCGGAATTATAATATGACTCCACTTCCTGGTAATCAACTTTATTGGGCTGTTTACTTATTTTTCGGTAATTATTAATAAAGCTGTTTTTCAATATTCTGAAAAGCCAGGCTTTAGCATTAGTGCCTTCCTCAAAAGATTTAATAAAACGAAAAGCCTTCAAATAAGTCTCTTGCACAAGGTCTTTTGCATCGTCCTCATCTAATGTAAGGCGATAGGCGAAGTTATACATCGCATCAATATGCGGCATAAATTCTTTATTAAATACTCTTTGTTTATCTTTGCTTTCGAATGACATACTTTCCCCCGCTGACATATTATAAACGTTTTTATTCTTTAAAAGTATATAACCGAAAATAAATGATAAGGTTATATCTTGAAAATTTTATAATGAATTTATTTTTTCAACAGTATATAATTTTTTGTTGTAAATAATTTCTTTCCCCCTAATAAATTATTTTCAACCCAGCTGACAGCCTTGTTTTTCAAACTATCGTGCTTATGTTGCATTGCTCCTTTCCTGGTTTTTTTACTATAATTTAAATTTTCTTCCCAGTCCATTTTAGCAATCCAATCCTCCATAGCCTTTGGGTGGGAACCTTTAAAAACCGGGAATTTTTCCATTGGTCCATAATCGAACATTTGTGGATTAGTAAAAAACTCCTCCTTCACTTCATTTGAATGTATTCTGTTTAAGGATGCTGTTTTCTTAGTCATCAATTTTGGTGGCCTCACCCAACCATAATGATAAATATAAGCTTCCAGTTTAATCACTTTTAACTTATAAGTACCCTCTTTCACCCGGTA
>JBEPWY010000173.1:0-1827 GCA_041642185.1 Marivirga sp. | reverse complement strand
ACCCGACAAACTGAGGTATTCTGCGGAAAGATTGTGCCGATTTCCAGCTATGGATATCTTTCCTGTTTCTCACTATTCTAATTTCCCGGGGATACCAGCCATGGGCTGATTGATAATGGTCATAGTCGCCCCAGAAATGTATATAATTAAAAAGAAAAGCTTCTACCCTTTCGTCATCAACATACTTATTACATTTATGCACAATCTCTGCATGATATTTTTCATGCACTGCCTCATCTGCCTGCAAGTAAAATAACCAATCACCACTACATGCTTCCTTTGCAATATCTGTTTGGTGGGCATTTTCCATCCCTCTAGGGTACTTCTTTGTATCCCAAACGGTATCAATAATTTTTATTTTAGGGCTATTTAATGACAAAATTTCTTCCCTGGTTTTGTCATTTTCGTCACAATCACCCAAAGCCACAACAAATTCGTCCACTATTTCTAATATAGAGGCAATTGATTGTTTGATCGGATAATACAATTTATCCGCATTTTTGACCATTGTGAAACCGCTTATTTTCATGTGTATATAAATGTTTTTTAGTTACCACATGGAATTCGCGATAAATATTCATCTGGCGGTTGGTATAAATTCGCCCTCGAATATTTATGCTCATTTCATGTGTATTATTCGTTAATGAAAACTGTTTGAATAAAATTTACTTACTTTGCACTTAATTGAAGGGTAAAATTATGATTATTATCCTGCAAAACAGTAAGTTTAATATCAAATCTTAAAATGTCTGAATTATTTTTCCATGTAGGTTTAGGGAAAACAGCTTCTACTTTTTTACAGGATCGTTTTTTCCCTAAGTTAAAAGGTATTCATTATACCCCTTCCAACATTTACAGGTTTTACAAAAACATTGTAGAAAAGGGTAAGCATGAACGTTATCTTTTTTCAAGAGAGTTTGACAGACAGTTTTATACTGAAACCCAGAAAATAGCTGATTTATCAACAGAAACCCATATCATCATCATATTAAGAAGGCATGATAGCTGGATTGCCTCCCAATACAGAAGGTATGTGAAAAATGGTGGCAAACAGAATTTTACTGAATTTATTGATTTAGAAAATGATAAAGGTGCCTGGAAACAAAATGATGTTTATTTTTATCCCATGCTTCAGTTCATAAAAGATAACTTTAAACCAAAACCATTAGTTTTGTTTCATGATGAGCTAAAAACTAATCCTATTGAGTTTTTAAATAAAATAGCTGATTACGCAGGCGCTCAGTTTGATATTGATCAAATTGACCTTAAGCCTAAGCACTCATCTTACAGTGATCATCAGCTTTTGTTTTCAAAAAAATACAGTCCCTTTAATAAAGATAAAGAACAACATTTCCAGAACCGGATCTTAACTTTTATCACATACCGCTCAAAATGGCTCGTAAACCATCTGGTACTTTATACTGCCTTATTATTTCCTAAATCCACAGAAAGCGTTTTAGTTGATAAAGCTCATTTGGAAAAAGTGAGAAACTACTATCAAGATGACTGGCAAGCCTGTATAAATTTTGCAAATGAACATTCCTCTATAAAATAATGAAAATCAGCGCTGCCATTATCACCTTTAACGAAGAAGAAAATATTGAAGCTTGCATTCAGTCTTTATTGAATGTGGCAGATGAGATTATTGTGGTGGACAGCTTTTCTACAGATAAAACAGAAGAAATCTGCAAGGGTTTTAAAGAAGTTAAATTCCTCAAACACAAATTTGAAGGACATGTAGAGCAAAAAAATTATGCTATGAGGGAAACTTCAAACACATATGTATTATCACTTGATGCTGATGAACTATTGAGCAGCGAATTGCAA
>JBEPWY010000172.1:0-7481 GCA_041642185.1 Marivirga sp. | reverse complement strand
TATCATCAAAACGAAAAATATCTATGCCTGCATAGTTTTTATCCCCTGGCCAGGTCTGGAAACAATGAAGCACTACAAATTCATTTTCTGTAATAGCTTTTTTAAACTCTACTTTCTTGCCGGGATATTCTGTAGCCATTTTATTGAAATAATCTATAAATGCCTGCTTGCCGTCACCCACTTCCGGGTTGTGTTGTATATATTGATCACCAACATATTTTTCCACAGCTTCTTCCGGCTTACATTGATTAAACATCATATCATAAAATGATATGGCATTCTCTTTATTTTGACCAGTCAAGCTCATTAATCTTATTTTCTTCTGAAACTTATTTCTTTCTCTAAATATAGTTGCTGTTCTTCACCTCTTATCTGAGATAAAACATTTAGTTTTCCTTTTTGCTCACTGCTGATTTGTAAAACGCCATAGTTCAATTGTGCAATTAAATCGCCCTCTCTATGTTGGTTATATTCTTCGGCCCCACCACTCCATGTGTGGGTAAGTCCACTGGAAGTAATATCCACTAAAGGATAAGGAAGCCCTTCCCATTCCATTACAGAAATCTCGGCTATATGCCTGTCGCCACTTAAAAACACTATACCCTTAGGATTTTTATCAGCCACCAAATTAAAAAGCCTTTCTCTTTCATGGGGGAAATTAGCCCATTTCTCGTATTTATGATCTTCAGCTATAAACTGTATACCAGAAGCAATAATGTATAAATCAATCAGCGTATCACTCATTTCGTCTTCCAGCCAATTCCATTGTGCTTCACCTAAAATAGTACCTTCTTCATTAGGGATATATTTATTATTGATTTTTTTGATTTCATCTCTATGGTAACGGGTATCCAGTAAAATCACTTTTATATTTTGGTCGTTCCAGTTTAACTGATGCGATGAATAAACGCCCTCTCTTTGTCTGCGAGGACTGTCCTCAGCTACATCAAAAAAATCTAAAAACAGTTGTTGGCTTTTTTCCTTTTCAGGGTATTCTTTTCCTGCATCGTTCTTACCATAATCATGATCGTCCCATACACCAACTACCTTTGTGTTATTTTTTAAATCAACATAACCAGGACGCGCATTCTGCTTTTTATATTTGTCCTGCAGCAAATCCATATCATTGGTGTCACCATAAATATTATCTCCTAAAAACAAGAAGATGTCAGGATTATGTGTCAGTATGTCATCCCAAAGGGGCTGTGGATTGTACTGTTTGTTACAGGATCCAAAAGTAACAATCAAAGTGTCTTTTTCTTCAATTGTAAATGTATTGTCCTGGCCAAAAGCGGGAAGGGTTAATGTTAAAAATGATAGCAGTAAAATAGAAGTAATGTAATTCATTAATGAAAATATTTAGTGGGCTAAATTAATGTAAATCATTAAAGAAGGTATTACGTAAGTATTAAATTTTTAATAACTATTAATTTGAACTTTGATCCAGTTCATTAATTAGAAGTGAAACAGATTTGATTCTGTTGGAAGGATATAACTCCATTGCCTTATTAATCTCTTTTCTGGCAAGCCCAAAATCTTTTTTATTAATAGCATTGATACTATGGTTATAGAATTGAAGGCCGCTTAACTGTTTAAAATTGATCTTTTTGAACATGGTGTTTTCAATATTAGTAGAATAATTTTCAGCACCTATCTCTACACTGTTCTGAATTGATTTAGATAAATGACGAGGCTTAAATTTAGCAATATATTGTATTACAGCTTCTTCATTTTTTATAAATCCATTTAGTGGGTCTGTGCTTTCAAGAATATATTCTTTGCCCTCAACCCTGGCTACTACAAATACATGGTAGTCTGTTTCAATAATAGTATGGTCAATATTAAAGTGGGTCAGCAACAATGAATATACCTGGCTACCACTTACACAATCATAATTACCATTTTTCATCATTCCCATAAAATCAGAATGCTTGCTATAATTTTTTAATAAAACCTGATGGGTTTTATAAAAAAGTAGATCAAGAAAATATTCGATTTCACCCGAATGTTTTCTTTCCAGCTTTCGGATTAATTTGTTCCATTGAGCATGATCCTCAAAAAACTGCTGAGAGACCAATGCTGTTTTCATCTCTTCGAATTCAGAATTGTCATTATCAGCACAAGCCACATTCACTACTGCCATACTAAAAATGGTAAGGAGTAATGATTTAAATAATTGCTGGCTATATGTGAATAAAGATTTCAATTGAATGTTACCTATATGTTACCTAATTGATTCTAATGTGAACTTTAAGTTAATAAATTTTTTAATTAATAATATATAATTAACGTATTAATTAATCGAAAAGCTTAAAATTTGATCTTAAAGGTTTGTAAATGAGGGTTTTTGATAGAAAAACTAAAATATAATGAGTAAAACTAAAATTGATTAGAGAATAACTGACAGACAAAATCAATTTGCTTTTTATTGTATAATCTTATTTTAAGAAAATCCGTTAATCAGGCAATACTATTAATAAACTAACTTTTGTCATAAACCTTGAATAATATTTATAACTTTAACTGTAGAACTACAAAAATATAGACATGAAAAAATTACTAATCATTATTGGTAGTATTATTGCTTTTTTAATACTCGCAATTATTTTAATTCCCCTTCTTTTTAAAGATCGTATATTAACTGAGGTGCGAACAGAAATCAATAAATCTGTTAATGCCAATGTTAATTTTGATTCTGATGATTTCAGTCTTTCATTATTAAGAGATTTCCCTAATCTCACTGTAGGGTTGAAAGATTTGTCTGTTACTGGTAAAGATAGATTTGAAGGAGATACGCTATTTGTTACAAAAGATTTTTCCATTGAAGTTGATATTGTAGCTATAATTAAGAGCGAACCTCTTCGCATTAAAGGTATAGTTTTAGATCGCCCCACGGCAAATATATTGATATTAAAAGATGGAACAGCCAACTATGACATCGCCATAGCTTCTGAAGAAACTGATACAACCACCGCCGAAAGCGATGAAATGGAAATTGGTATAGACCATTGGGAAATCAAAGATGGTGAGCTGAACTATTATGACGAATCTGCTGATATGGCTATGTCTCTAAAAAACTTAAACCATACCGGAAAAGGAGACTTTTCTGAAACTGTATTTGATATGGTGACAAGAACTACCGCAGATAGCTTTTCTTTTGCTCAGGAAGGGGATATTTATGTAGAAAATAAAACATTGGAAGTAAATATGATATTAGGAATGGATCTTGATGCCATGAAATTCACTTTCAATGAGACCTCCGCCAGATTAAATGAGTTTAAGCTTAATTTTAGCGGTTCATTTGCTATGCCTGGCGAAGATATCGATATGGATATTAAATTCTTTGTAGAAGACACGCAATTTAAAAGTGTTCTTTCATTGGTGCCGGGCATGTATGCCGATGGATTTGAGAGTCTTGAAACAAAAGGAGATTTTGAGTTTAATGGATTTGCCAAAGGAGCCTATAATGAAAATCAGATGCCTGCGTTTGCTGTGAATCTATCTGTGGATGATGCATATGTGAAATCTCCGGAGGTCCCATTACCCATCCAGAATATCTCAATGAATATGTTGGCCAAAAGTGAAACAGGTGATTTAGAAGACGGTGTACTTGAGATCAAAAATTTCGGGTTAACTATTGATAAAGACCGCTTTACTGCAAATGTACTCGTAAACAACTTCGATGCACCAAGCTGGGATTTAAATGCGGAAGGCGCTTTAAATCTGGATGTGATTTCAAGAATAGAACCAACTACTGATTATAGCATTGGTGGAATTGTAAAAGTAGATATTAACTCAAAAGGCAATTATGCTGATGTAGAAGCAGAAAATTATCAAAACCTGAATACATCCGGCACTTTGGAAATGAGTAATTTTTTCTATTCCACTACAGATTTACCTGATTTCAAAATTTCACAAGCCAATATGAATTTCAATCCGCAGTTTGTTGAAATGTCTCGAATGGATGGGAACTTTGGCAAAAGTGATTTTAAAGTGAAAGGCCAGTTAAGTAACTATATCGCCTATGTGTTGAAAGAGGATGCGAAATTGACAGGTCAGATGACTTTAAATAGCCAGTTACTTGATATTAATGAAATGATGGGCTCTTCTGAAGAGGAAACTGAAGCTGCTGAAGATACATCAGCAATGGAGTTAGTGAAAGTGCCTAAAGATATCGATTTCACCTTTAATGCCAATGTACAACAAATAGTATACGATAACTTTATCCTGAAAAATGCTAAAGGTACAATCAGGGTGGATGATCAGATTTTGACCATGGATCCTTTGCAATTTGATATGCTTGAAGGTAATATCAGGATGACAGGTAATTACAATACACAGGATGAAAACAATCCTACATTTGATTTTAATTTGGGTATTGCGGGCTTAAGTATACCGGAAGCTTATAAAAATGTAGTAACAGTTCAGAAGTTTGCGCCAGTGGCAGAGAAAATGCAAGGTAAATTCAGTACTGATTTTGCGGTGCGTGGAATAATGACACAGGAAATGATGCCTGACCTGGCTACTTTAACAGGTGGGGGTGTTGTGGAAATTAATGATGCCGCCATTGTAGATTCTAAAATTATCCAGGCGGTTACCAGTCTTTCCAAGCTGAACACCTCTAAAACTGTTAATTTAAAAGACATCAGTCTGAAGGCAGAGTTGAATGATGGGAGATTAAGCGTTGAACCTTTTGATGTGGTTATTGATAAATATAAAGCAACTATTGACGGGTACACTGCTTTAGATGGTAGCATAGGCTATAATTTGAAAATGAATGTGCCTACCGGAAGTGTAGGGCAGGCTGCTAACCAAGCCTTATCTGGTTTACTAGGTACTGATGTAAAAGCAGTGGGAAGTTCGATAAACCTAAATTTTAACGTTACTGGTACTTATGATGATCCTAAAGTTAAACTAGGAAAGACTAGCACCGAAGGAGAGCAGTCAGTGGCGGGCAATGTAAAATCTGTAGTTAAAGATAAAGTGGAGGAAGAAACTGATAAGTTAAAGAAAGAAGCAGAAGCCAAAGTTGAAGCCGCTAAAGACAGCGCGAGAGCTGAAGCTGAAAGACGCAAAAAACAGGCGGAAGAAGCCGCCAGAAAAAAGGCGGAAGAAGAAGCGAGAAAATTGAAAAATAAAGCTAAAGATAAAGTAAAGGATATCTTTGGCGGAGGAAGGTAACTAATAAATCAATATTTTAATAAGTGAAGAGCTTGCTGTTTTTAATGGTAAGCTCTTCTTGTTGTAGATAGATGGGATTAACTTCTTTATTGTTGGTGTTTTTTCACCTATAAGTTTGTGGTGGTTATTGGTGAAAACAATAACAACAGGATCAATATTAGTAGCCGCCAGTTAAAGTTCATAATAGAATTTATATCCTACTTTTCTCACTGCAATTATTCCAAACAATTTCAATCGCTTTTCTTAATGCACCAAACATTTTTATTTAATTTCGTTACCATTAACAAGCGGTAATTGAAAGACTGAAAATTCCGTTTTTCATGGAGGGCGAAAACTTTTAATTACCTATTTTTACGAAATCAATTTATTCAAGTACAAAAAAATTAATAAGATATGCCAAAAGGAATTTATCAATTGCCATTTGCAGAAAACGAGCCGGTGAATAGCTATGCTCCCGGTACTCCGGAAAGAGAACAATTGAAAGACGCTTTAAAAGAAGCACGTTCTAAACAAGTTGATGTACCTATGTATATTGGTGCTGATGAAGTGAGAACAGGGAATAAAAAACCTATGAACCCGCCCCACGATCATCAGCATGTGTTAGGTCATTTTCACGAAGGAGATGCCAGCCATGTTGAGCAAGCCATTAAAGCCGCTTTAGCAGCAAAAGAAAAATGGGCAAATCTAGGATGGGAACATAGAGCGGCCATCTTTTTAAAAGCAGCGGATTTAATTGCTGGCCCTTTCAGAGACGAGATTAATGCAGCTACCATGCTGGGACAGTCTAAAAGTGCATACCAGGCTGAAATTGATTCAGCATGTGAGTTGGTTGACTTTTTGCGTTACAATGTGCAATTCATGAGTGAGATGTATGGCGAGCAACCTGAGTCTTCTCCAGGAATGTGGAACAGAACAGAATACCGTCCTTTGGAAGGATTTGTTTTTGCTATCACTCCTTTTAACTTTACTGCTATTGCAGGTAATTTACCTTCAAGTGCGGCTTTAATGGGCAATACAGTTGTCTGGAAAGCAGCTTACACACAAATATATTCAGCAGATGTAATCATGCGTGTATTTAAAGCAGCAGGTGTTCCTGATGGTGTTATCAATTTGGTGCATGTAAACGGGCCGGATGCAGGTGAAGTGGTTTTTAAACATCCTGAATTTGCAGGATTACACTTTACTGGCAGTACAGGAGTTTTCAAACATTTATGGAAAACCATCGGTGAAAACATAGATATCTATAAATCATATCCAAGAATTGTAGGAGAAACAGGTGGGAAAGATTTCATTCTAGCTCACCATACTGCTCATGCCAGAGATGTGGCAACCGCCATTGTTCGCGGTGCATTTGAATTCCAGGGACAGAAATGTTCGGCTGCTTCACGTGTTTACCTGCCTGATAATATTGCAGAAGAAGTGCAGAAGTTAGTGAAAGAAGATCTGAAGACTGTCAAAATGGGTGGTCCTGAAGATTTCGAAAACTTCTTTAATGCTGTAATCGACAAGAAAGCATTCGATAAAATTGCCGGGTATATTGAAAAAGCCAAAGAAAGCAATACTTCTAAAATTATTGCAGGTGGAGGTTATGATGATTCTAAAGGATACTTTATTGAGCCAACGGTGATATTAACAGAAGATCCACAGTTTATTACCATGAAAGAAGAAATCTTCGGTCCGGTGGTAACACTTTATGTTTATAAAAAGGATAATTTCGAAGAGACAATGACTTTGGTGGATGAAACTTCTCCTTACGCATTAACAGGAGCCATTTTCAGTAACGATCGTTACATCATTGAAAGGGCTACGAAGAGATTATCTAATGCTGCAGGTAATTTCTACATCAATGACAAGCCTACAGGGGCAGTTGTTGGTCAGCAGCCGTTTGGTGGCGCCAGAGGTTCAGGAACCAATGACAAAGCAGGCTCAAAACTGAATTTAATGCGTTGGGTTTCTGCCAGAACTATCAAAGAAACTTTTGTTCCGGCTACTGATTACCGTTATCCTTTCATGGGTAAAGAGTAATGTCAATATAATATTTATAAAAGTGAAAAGCTTCTGTGTGTAAATGCAGAAGCTTTTTTTATATTTTAGTGTCAGAAAAGAACTGATGTTATAAAGGAACTTATACCTCCATATAAATATTTATTTAGTAAGGCAAAAAATTGGACTGCCTGAATTAAAAGAACGAGAATATAGAGTAAATAAATAGGGTTCTTTACCTTATATTAAAAAACATTAGGGTGCTTGCAGTCTTTCCAGTAATCAAATATATGTTTCAACATAGTCTTTATATCCTC
>JBEPWY010000171.1:0-7560 GCA_041642185.1 Marivirga sp. | reverse complement strand
CAGGATGAGGGTACTATTGATTATCCGCTCAAGAAAGAAAATGGGAAGTTACAGGAGTCTGTCACGCATTTTAAAAGATTGGCCACTACAGAAATTGATGTGCCGCTTGGGTTGCATCAGACTTCGCGCTACTCACTAGTGGAAGTAAAACCGGAAACCGGCAGAATGCATCAGATTAGAAAACATTTGGCGCACATTAATTACCCTATCATAGGTGACAGGCCGCATGGTTGTAATAAGCAGAATAAGCTCTTCAAGGAGAAGTGGGAAATGGATAAAATGATGTTACATGCATCCAAAATGCAATTTAAACACCCTTTGGACGGAAAAGAAGTAATTATTCAGGCAAAACTTTCAGAAGATTTCCAAAGAACACTGAAATTTCTTTCTTTTGAAGTATAAATAGAATAGTTTATGTGCTAATAGAGATCTGTGAGTCACAAACCTTGGGTTAAACAATAGAAATATGTGGGTCAATGACGTCGGGGTATTTTCAACGCATGTTGTTATGGAAAGAACTCGGGCAATAAGTTATTTAAATCAAAAATTTGCTTTGCCCTTTAGCGACTTTGGGGTTATTTTTTTATTAATAAATTCAGTATAATGAGCAAGAAAAACAAAAAAGGCAGAGAAGGAATTGTTTATTCCACAAGCGATGAGTTTGAATATCAGTATGATGAGGATCAGCAGCAGGAAACTCTTCCTCCCCAACAGCAAAACCTAAAGGTACAACTTGATAAGAAAGCCCGAGGTGGCAAACAGGTAAGTTTAGTCAGTGGGTTTGTGGGTACTGAAGATGATTTAAAAGAATTAGGCAAATTGATCAAGTCTAAATGCGGTGTTGGCGGTAGTGTAAAAGATGGCGAAATACTCATCCAGGGAGACTTTAGACCTAAGATTATGGAAATTCTTCAAAAAGAAAGATATAAGGCTAAAATAATTGGTGGATAAAATTTTCATTAAATTGAAATTATACTGTTAGCAATTATGTTGGTTTATCAGTTAAATTGCAGGCTGATTAGCGGACATAAAAAAAATAGAGGGCCCTGGTATTCGTATCATCCTTTAGAACTTTTTGAATGATAGAATTTCTTCGGTTTCATAAAAACAAATATTACTTTCGTTTGAAGCGATATATTATGGGAATTCTACATTCTCATAAATCCGACAAAACAATCGCATGGAGTTATGCCATTGGAACATTTATAGCTGTTTTTCCCACTCCTGGTTTTAGTACATTAATAGGCCTTGCCCTTTTAGGGATATTCAGGCAATTAAATAAAATGGCTGTGCTATTATCTATGGCGATATGGAATGCACTGACGGTAATTCCTGTTTATTGGTTTAGTTTTAAAATAGGCCAGGCATTATCGCTTTCAGAACGAACTACCTTATTCAGTAATGCCTTAGCCAACGATATTTTTCAATATTTCAAACAGTTTATCATTGGCAATCTTTTCATTACCATACCAGTTTCAATCTTAAGTTATTTTGTTGCCATCCTACTCTTGAGAAAATCCAGGAGGATCAGACTAAATCGTGCTGCTGAAAAGATAAGTGTAAATTCTTAAGGTTAAATACTTAATAGAATGACTGATTCGTTGGTTAATTATTAATTAAAATTCTTCATAATTACTTTATAAAACTTAGCTAAATCAGTTAAAGTGTTGACTTAGATCATGTTTATTGTTCATTATGTTTTCTAATTTGGGTATATAAAATAAAAGGAATTAACTCCTTTTTAAAAAAATTAAACCTTAAAATATAGAAATCATGATTAAGAGAATATTAGTTCCGACCGACTTTTCCGAATGCTCCTATAATGCGATACGTTATGCAGCATTATTAGCTATGAAACTTGACATTCAGGAAATGGTGATATTACATGCTTATGCAGCTCCTCTTTCTTATGCTGATTTAAATATTTCTTATGATTTAACTTATACAGCAACTGCCATAGAGGAAGAAATTGATACAGATTTTAAGAAACTGACTGTTAGGGTACCTGAGTTAGCAAAGGTAAATTATAAAACTGTTAGAAAAGATGCCTACCTGGATGAAGCGGTGTTTTCTGTATGTTTGTCCAAACAGATTGATTTAGTGATAATGGGTACTAAGGGAGCCAGTGGTATAGATGAGGTGGTTTTGGGCACAAATACCCATAGAATAATCAAGGAACAAATTTGTCCGGTACTGGTAATACCTGAGGATGCAGAATTTTCTCCGGTTAAAAATATTGCTTTGTCCAGTGACTATAAGGGCATTATGTCTGAATTGCTGTATCCACTTAAAGCCCTCAGAAATGCTTTTGGCTCAGATTTACATATTATTCATATAAGTGATAAGGAAATTTTGGAGAAAGAAAAATTGGAAGAAGCCAAAAGCATGGAACTTCATTTGAAAGATTTACCACATCAATATCATTTTTTGGTAAATGATAATTTGGAAACAGCATTGGAGCAGTTTGCCATGACTCATGACATTGGACTATTGGTAGTTTACCCAAGAAAAAGGGGCTTTTTTGAAAGTATATTCGGTAAAAGCGAAAGCAAATCCATTATCTTTCATACTAAAATACCTTTATTGGCACTTTCTCCATATAAAAAGGCAAAACATTAATCATTCTGAATTAATAGAGAAAAATAGGAATCGGCTACTACCATTTTCACTTCCAAATTCTGATAGTAGTCGATGTCCTATCTTTTAATTATCTCAATTCAATTCTTTATAAATGATAAAATTTCTCCATCGCCTTTTCTAAGCCTTTGGTAAGAACCATCACTTTTTGATGATACTCCTTATATCTTTCATGATAATGTTGATAAATAAGATGTCTATTAGCTTCATTTCTGTGATCTTCTACAATACCACCGTTTAATTTACCAGCTGTATCTGTTCCTTTTATGGCTATTTTGTGGTTATTGAGCCGATTTCGGTGTTCAATTAAATTTTTTAAATGATTCATTAACGAGCTTTCATGGTAAGTAACCGCCTCATTAATAAAATCTAAAATACTATCCAGCGTATCTATCTCTTTTTCCCACTTCCTTAAATCACGAGACCATAATTGAAGGTCATTATCCCATGATTTAAATTCTTTTTCCATAGCTAATTGCTTTGTTTCCATGATTTAATGATTTTATCAAATTTCAATATTTTAATGAAATTTACCGATGATGTACATCAAAGGCTGTAATGATTATTCTCAAATCAATGATAAAGCTGTGAAATTCTTTTAAGCCCTTTCCTATCTTTAATGATAAGATCCTGTCCATCTGAAGTGATGAGCCCTTCTGTTTTAAACTCGGTAAGCAACCGAATAGCTGTTTCTTTGGCAGTACCTATCAATTTGGCCAAATTACTCCTGCTTAGGTTAATAATGGCTCCAGAGCCATTTTTGTAAATCTCCTCCAATTCCAGAAGCAATGAAGCTAAGCGGCCTCTTACAGGTTCATAGGCTATCGAAACTAATTTATCTTCCATTTTAACCAAATCAGAGCATAATAATTTTACGAAATGACTCATTATTCCAGGGTATTCATTGCATAAGTATTCAAAATCCATAGCATCCATATAAAGAATTTCTGCATCTTCTATTACTTCCGCATAGTCTGAAAATTTCTTCTCAAATAATAATGCCTGATGACCAATTACATCGCCCTGGCTGATTATTTTGATAATTTGTTCTTTAGCATTTGAGCCGTATCTGCTGATTTTCAGTTTTCCGGATTCGATAAAATATAATCCCCTGGCTATAACTCCTGGATTAAATAAAATCTGGCCTTTTTTGAAAAATTTCCTTTCCACAAACTTGTCCATTTCTGTAAAAGGTAAAATACTTTTTGCATTGTTTTCAAAAGTGGAATATGCAACTCTTTCATTAAGCGAATTATTGAATGTGGTTCTCATGATTGGTTAAGGTTGATTATGTTAAATTGAATATAGTTCAGTATAAAAGTGGTGTTTTATAATGACAATTGTAAGACGTTAAAAGCTGATTTTTTCATATACCTGATTACCTACATAAGTACTAGGTATTTACCCTTAGTTGAAAAGTTTCATTTTCAAGCTATTATTTTTATAATGGATTATGATATAGTCAAAACGCAGCATTCTCCTTTATAAATAGATAGTTGAAGTGAGTTAAAAAAGATGCCTTAACAACTAGCCAAAAGAGCTAGTTATAGTAAAATGGAAAGGAGTATATAATTTAATTGATATTATGAGCAATTGCGTATTTTACAAGGCCTGCAGTATTTTTCGCATTAAGTTTTTGCATGATATTTCTCCTATGTGTATCAACTGTTCTGGGGCTTAAGAATAATTTTTCGGAAATTTGCAGATTGGTGTATTCATCTGCTATTAAAGCTAAAACCTCATACTCTCTTTCAGTTAATAAATCATTTGATTTAACTTCTTTTTTTTCTTCTTTGCTGGAAAGAAAATTAAGTAGCTTATCAGAAGCTTCCTTTCCAAAGTAACTTTGTCCTTCAGCGATTCTAAAAATGGCATGAATTAATTCTTTTTTTCCTGTGGATTTTAAAATATATCCAAGAGCTCCTTCTTGTAATACATCAATAATGTATGACTGATCATCATGCATGGATAAGGCTAATACATTCACATCGGAAAAGTCTTTTTTGATTTTATGGGTGGCAGTAATTCCGTCCATTTCAGGCATACTAATATCCATTAGAACCACATCCACAGATTGATGAATACTTTTTAATAGTTCATAAGCTTCCATACCATTGGATGCAAGTCCAATTACCTTTATTCCCTCGGCTTTAATTAGTAGTGCTTTAATTCCATCTCTAACAATTAAATGATCATCCACTATCAATACATTTACATATTTTTTATCGGACATACATGCTTAACTCCCTTTAATTAACACTATGTAATTAAATACGTAAGTAAAGGATAAACATATATAATATTCAAGAGTTTTTTTATAAATAATAAGAACTTTAATTAATTGGAATGAGAATTTTGGTGATGGTTCCATTACCCAGAATTGAATCAAATCTAACAGATCCATTCATTGATTTGACTCTTAACTCGATATTTCTTAAACCAATTCCGCTTACATTATTTAGGTTAACATCATTTCCTAATCCTTTACCGTTATCCTCGGCCTCAATTAAAAGCTGATGATCAACCTTTTTAATCAGAATATGTAGTGATGAAGCATTAGCATGTTTGATAACATTTTCGATCAGTTCCTGGAAAATTCGGTAAATATTGACACTGATAAAATCAGCAACAACATCATCTACTGGATCCGCCTCAATTATTATCCGTAATTTTGGGTTTATTGCTAAATCTTTTAATGCTTGCACCAACCCCTTGCGCTCGATAGCTGGTGGCATTAAGCCATATGAAATCGCACGGGTCTCATTAATTGCCTGTGTATTTAATTTTAAAGCTTCCATAAAGGATAATTTCGCATCTTTCTCCAAACATTCAACCTCTTCTTTTATAGACTGGAGATTTAAAGATACTGCCGATAGAGTTTGTATTAATCCATCATGAAGTTCTCCTGCCAACCGTAAGCGTTCCTTTTCTATTCCTTCTAAAAAAGATTTCTGCTTTTCCACTTTAAGTTCATAAAGAAGTTCTTCAGTATTTAAGTCGTCAATAGTAACATTTATTAATAATTTATCTGAATTGATGGAGTTGGCAATTAACTTAAGGTCTATCATATTACCCTCTTTTGTAACTCCCTTTAATTTGCTGTTTTGGGATTTATTAATTGAAATTTTCTTTAAATCCGAATTTACCTGTTCAAACCGGAAGGCATCAGGAATGAGTTTTTGTATTGGCTCTCCTACTAATTCTTCCTTTAAATAACCAAATATATGCTGAAGGCTTTCATTTGTTAGAACGATTTTACCATCCGCATTTAATACAACTATACCTGCTTCAGATTTATCAAAAATATTTTTATATAGATTATTTAGATCATCCATCATAATTAATTTATACGAATACTTTTTTATATTATATATCCATTCATCGTTTAAATTTAATTACTATTCGTAACATTTAAATATCTGTAATATAAGTTGAGTAAAATCAATATCCCTGCTGATTGGCATCATAGCATAGTTAAATTGTAAACCGTAATTTTGTAGGAAGAAAGATAAATTATTTACCCTTAAAACAAGAGAAATTATGAAACTTATGACAAGACCATCAACATTTGCCGGCACAGCGAGTTTATTCGATGATTTTTTTGACGATTTTCCATTGGCAAAAGTTGGCAATGGTACCAGAAGAGTACCTTCAGCCAATGTAATTGAACAAGAAAAAGAATTCATCATTGAATTGGCTGTTCCAGGCATGAAAAAACAAGATTTTAATATAGACATGGCTAATGGACAGCTTACTATTAGCGCGGAAAAGAAGGAAGAAAAAGAGGAAGAAGAAAAGAATTTCACCAGAAGAGAGTTTAGCTATACCACTTTTTCAAGGTCTTTTACCCTGCCTGAATCTATCAATCATGAGAATATAAAGGCGCAATATAATGAAGGAATCCTTAGGTTGAATTTGCCTAAAAAGGAAGAAAAACTTCAAGAAAGAAAGCGCATAGAAATAAAATAATGCCTTTCATAATAAAAGGCTTTCTTTGTACCAATGGTGCGAAGAAAGCTTACTTACTAATAATAAAATGATATTTCTTCAATTAAATTAGTTGTTTTTTTATGTAGATATTATTTCACTTTTTGATGGATATATGATTCCACTTTATTAATGGTTTCTATTCCTTTAATTAAGGAGTCAGGACTGAAGGTGATGCTATCAATACCCAAACGCACCAATAATGCAGTAAACTCTTGTGAATCGCCGGCAGCCTTTCCACATAAACCAACCGGAATAGAGGCATTATGACCTTTATTAATTAATTCTGTCACAGATCTTTTCACTGCTTCGTCTTCTGCATCAAATAAATCAGATAATAATACAGAATCCCTTTCAACCCCTAAAGAAAGTTGCGTGAGATCATTTGACCCTATAGAAAATCCGTCGAATATTTCAGCAAACTCTTCGGCCAATATCACATTACTGGGGACTTCTGCATTTAAATAAATTCTTAACTCATTCTCTCCTTGCCGGAGCCCGAATTCTTCCATCAGTTTAATGACTTTCCGTCCTTCGTCCAAAGTTCTGCAAAAAGGAATCATCAGTTTTACATTGTCAAAACCCATATCTTCTCTTACAGCTTTCATAGCTATACATTCCAACCTGAAAGCTTCTCGATAAGCTTCACTATAATATCTGGAGGCACCCCGCCATCCAAGTGTAGGGTTTTCCTCTATAGGTTCAAACTGCTTACCTCCTATCATTTCAGCATATTCATTGGATTTAATGTCACTTAACCTTACAATTACTTCTTTTGGGTAAAAAGCAGCCGCTATGGTGGCAACCGATTGAGATAATTTATCGGTAAAGTAATCCTCCTTATCCTTATAATCCGCCGTAAGGGCCTCAATTTTCATTTTTAACTCTAAATTTTTTAGTGATTTAAAATTGATTAGAGCCAAGGGGTGAATTTTA
>JBEPWY010000170.1:0-7560 GCA_041642185.1 Marivirga sp. | reverse complement strand
TGGGGTAATTTGGATTGGGTTTGCGGATCATATCTTATTTAGTAAATTATTTTTTGTTCTAAATGATGTTTTTAGATTCTGGTGTAAATATGCTTATCTTGTTCAGCAATATATTGGATAAAACAGATCATTAACAATTATAACAAACAAATGTATGGGAATGATTAAAGAATTCAAGGATTTTGCGGTTAGAGGGAATGTGGTGGATTTAGCTGTAGCTGTTATTGTTGGTGTGGCATTCGGACAGGTAGTTTCCTCCATGGTCAATGATATTCTTATGCCACCAGTAGGCTTATTGGTGGGTGGAGTGGACTTTACCGATTTAATGGTTGTATTGAGGGATGCCTATGTGGATCCGGCAGGCGTGGAAGTCAGTGCCGTCACCATTAATTATGGCCGTTTCATCCAGTTTGTTGTAGATTTTGCCATTGTGGCTTTTGTTGTATTTATGATTGTAAAACTGATCAACAACCTCAAAAGAAAGGAGGAAGCTGCGCCCACACCTCCCCCTCCCACGGTAAATAAAACAGAAGTATTGTTGGAAGAAATCCGTGATTTGTTAAAAAGGCAAAACCTTTAATCCGGATTATGCATTTGGTTTCGTAATGAGAGCTAAAACTGTAAGAAAAGTAAGTATTTAGTGACTGATGTATAATCACCACTATGGTGTAGGAGTTAAATGCAGCGAAACGATTTTGAAGCAGTTTGAGCTTGCAATAGAAAATGATAAGAAATCCCTTCATTTAAATCCTGAAAACACCAATGCAGCAAAAATGATTAAAAAAATAGAACAACGGATGGTTGAGTTAACCAACGACAAAATAGAAAATAAATGAAGTAGAATTACTGAAATATTTTTTCTGAAAAATGATGTTAAACTTACTCTGGTCAGCTTTAACTGAATGAAATAATTATCGCCTTAAAGTCAGAGTTTTCAGCCATAACATTATAGGTTAGGCATCATCTATAAAGCATTTTTAATTTTTGCTCAACTTAAATTTACAAGTTACTTGCCGATAATAATTTAAAGCAAACCTTTTAATAAAATTTCCGGCTTATTTAGTTTTAGAAAATTCTATATTTGAAGTTTTCCATAAAATGGATTTTGAACCTCAAATTCTCTTTTTTTTTAGTGGTTTAGGTGCTTTTAACGCCTTGATTCTTGGACTGTATTTTATATTTTTTAAAAAAGAAAAGGGCCTGCCTAAGATTTTTCTGGGAGCTTTATTATTGGCACTATCAATTCGCACAGGTAAATCTGTATTCTTGTTTTTTAATCCTTATTTATTCGATTTCTATATTCAGTTAGGTTTGTCTGCCTGCTTGTTAATAGGCCCATTTTTGTATTTATACAGTTCTGCTGTTTTAAAAAATTTTATAATAACAACAAAAGTTCTTTTATATCATATAGGCACTCCCATTTTACTTGCAACAGTTTTAGGTATTTCCCTTCCTTATCATGAAAATTTTCAATGGTGGTCTAAATTTCTGGTAAATGCGATTTATTTACAATGGTTTATTTACATCATTATTTCTGGAAAAAATGTTTACCCATTTCTTTTAAGATTTTTGAAAAAAAATTCCAACCTTACTTTTGAAGAGATGCTCCTGGTGACTGTATTCACGGGTGTGTCTTTTATTTGGTTAGCATATAGTACCGTCTCCTTTACTTCCTATATTTCCGGGGCCCTCACTTTCTCCTTTATGCTTTATATTTTAATATTTTACTGGGGATTTCAAAAGAAGAAAAAAAATTCACGGAAGGATAAAACTGGAAAATATACAGACAAGAAAATACCTGATACTGCAGAAAAAATGTTACTCCAGGATCTTGAACTTCTTATGCGTGACCAGAAACTTTATAAAAATCCAAACTTAAAACTTGCAGATTTGGCAGCAGAACTTAAAGTTCTTCCACACTACCTGTCGCAGTTTCTTAACGACAACCTGGGCAAAAGCTTTTCTCTGTTTATAAATGAATACAGAATTAGCGAAGCAAAAATTATGATAAGAACAGAGAAGAATTTTACCCTTGAAGCTATAGGTTACGAAAGCGGTTTTAATTCAAAATCCACCTTCTTCTCTACGTTTAAGAAAATTACTGGCTTAACCCCTGCCAATTACAGGGAACGGCTTAATGTCCTGCCCCATCTTTAGGTTAGGATTTATAATTCCGCACTTCGTTTTTATAAGTCAGCACCTTTATTTCACTTTGACTTTTTATTATTGCAGAGGCAATGACAAATTAACATTGTATACCTGATAAATAAATATTGCCTGCAATTTGTGAAAGTCAAAATTTACTTAATAAAACTAATTCCTTCTTGATGAATTTATCTTTGTTACTCCCGGTCCTCGTTTTCTGCAGCCTGAACTTCTCCTGTAATAGGATAAAAGATGGTGATGCACTATCTCATCTCCAAAATTCCCAATTTTTGGATTCCAATCCGGTTCCGCATATGTTAGCAGACTTCCCGCTGTATGAAAGAATGTACCATTATAATGTTCCCGGGTTAAGTATTGCTGTTGTTGAGGAGGGTGAAATTATTTGGGCAAGGGGTTTTGGATTTGCCAGTGTGGAAGATTCAATTTTAGTTAACCAAAATACCTTATTTCAGGCAGCATCTGTTAGCAAGCCAATAGCTGCATTAGGTATCCTAAGGTTGGTTGAAATGAAGGATCTGGACATTGACGAAAATGTCAACAAATATTTGAAAAACTACAAAATAGCGGAGAATGAGTTCACCAGAACACATAAAGTTACCCTTCGGTCTATCCTCGCACACACCTCTGGATTAAATGTGGAGGGTTTTCTTGGATATGACCATAGCCATACTCTTCCAACAACTACTGAAGTATTGAATGGAATGGGGAATTCAGAAAAAGTTGAAGTGGTGCGAGTACCGGGGGAGGAATGGCATTATTCAGGAGGAGGATATACAGTTCTTCAACAGGTGATAGAAGACATCTCGAATCTGCCCTTTGAAGAATTTATGAGAATTGAGATCCTGGAACCTTTAGGAATGACCAATAGTACATTTGAACAACCTTTACCCCACAAGTTGCAAATCCATACAAGCTCTGCCTTCAATTCTGAAGGAAAGATGTTCAATGGAAAATGGCACAGCTATCCAGAGAAGGCAGCTGCAGGTTTATGGACCACACCTACAGATCTGGCAAAATTTGCAATAACGATTCAGAAGATTTACTCAGGTAAAAGCGAGGACGGTATTATTGGAAAAGAAATGATACACACAATGTTCAAAGATCATTTTAAAGCGACAAATTTTCTTTCCAATACTTTAAATATACCTGTGGACTATTACAAGTACTGGGGATTAGGACTGGAAATCGCTGTTAAAGATTCAGTCGTTAGGTTTCAACATGCAGGATTTAATGAAGGCTTTAAAGCCAACATCACGGCTTTTGCTAACAAAGGCAGCGCTATAGTTATAATGGCAAATGCAGACAATGGTTTTGATTTAATAATGGAAATTGAAAAGGAACTTTCCGAATTCTATCAAATGGAAATTTGGGAATAATTGGTTAACTTCTATCTTTCGAGCTTCTTCGTATTTTTGAAAAAAAACATCCATAGAAATCGCACTGAAGAAGTTAATAAATTTTAATTTGTCTGATTATAATATCTCCATTGTAAGTTTTAAATAACATTTCAGGCCCTCCGCCATTTACAGATCCTATCAACCAATTTTCTGCTTTAACAGTATATTTTTTCTCACCAGTTCTAATTTGTTTGGCCTTTTCTTTAGATACTTGAATATCAAAATCTGAAAAAACCTCACCTAAATCTGTCTTTATCTTTAAATTCGCTCTTAAATCCTTAGGAAAGGTAACGAATATGTCCCCGTTTAAGCTACTAAAAGCCATTGCTGCATTAGGATCAATTTCTTTAAATTTTACCGTGACATCTTTATTCAATGCATCAGCACTTACAGAGCCACTTATTTCTTCAAGAGTTATACTGCCATTTTCGTTACTTATTTCAAATGAACCTAAAACATTCTTTACGTAAATATCCCCTCTATTTTCTGCTGAAAGCTTTAAAGAAAAGTTGTATGGAACCTTTACTACGTAATCAATAGTAAGATCAGAATTCGCTTCTATTTTAACTACATTATTATTTTCTTCCACAGAAAATTCAATTGCACGGTTTGAGTGTCTTTTCATTCCCGCTTTTTCTTGATTTACTTCAGTTTTCCTTGGAGTTGCTACTACAACAATTTCATATCCTCTATATCCATTGACGCTAATGGAACCATATAAAACATCCATAATTAATTTCCCTGGTTCCTGAGGATTAGTAAGAGGTATTTTCACTTCCTCCTGGGCTATTCCTTTTATGGAAAACAATATTAGCAAGAGAAGAATGTAATATTTCATCTGTAATTTTATTAAAGTTATTTTTTAAAATACGTCTTAAACCAAGAGGTTGGAAAAATTTAGATCAGAAACTTTATTGTTTTCTCCATTTTTGCTCGAGCACTGTTATGGATATCTTCTTTATCCATTAGTAATTC
Organism: Marivirga sp.; assembly: GCA_041642185.1. Lineage (GTDB taxonomy): Bacteria > Bacteroidota > Bacteroidia > Cytophagales > Cyclobacteriaceae > Marivirga. The sequence continues at coordinate 3,022 of JBEPWY010000170.1, read as the reverse complement.
AAATGAATCAACAGCTCTTTTTTCCTGCAGTACCATCATTAGATCTGCAAGTGCTATTTGCACCAGTGGTGATTCCTGTAAAATTATGGAGCTTACCAAACCTTCTCGTACTTCCGGGATATCACTATATTTGCTTAAGGCTTCGACTGCTGAAAGTCTTACATTTACATTCTCGTCACTATTTAAAGTGGTAAATAATGCTTTAATAATGGCTTCAGTAATCTCATTCAATTTGTTGGCTTCATTCACGGCTTGCAACCTTTTGGTAGCTGATGGCTGTTCCAGCAAAGCCAAAACTAATTGTGAGCGAACGTCTTCAACTTCGGAGTTGGTAAAACCTTCCGTTTCATTTTCAAATTCTTCAAAATTAAACATAAGTCCTGCAACAAAGCCTAATACTATAACAGTGAAGGTATAAACTAGTTGTTTTGTTAAACTAGTAAAGAAATATTGGGGAAAAGAAAATAGTAAAATCTTTTTTTGTTGCTTTTGTTTTGCAGTGTGTAACAGGTTATAGAAATGAGTGTCCATGGTTACAGTGGGTTTTGGAATTTCTTCATCAAAACAATTCCAGACGGAGAGCATCTCATCCACCTCTACCTGATATTCAGGATTTTTTTCTAAAAATTGCTTAAAAGAGATTAATTCTGCTTCAGATAAATTTCCAGTAATATAATCCGGTGTTAAATCTTTAAATTCTGGATAATCCATTTTTCTATCTTTTATCAAGTTCAATAAAAATTTCCTTTAATTCCTGCAAAATTCTATGGACTTTAGTTCGTACAGCACCTTCGGTTGATCCTACAATATCAGCCACATCCCGATATTTCAGTTCCTGAATTTTGCTTAGCACAACTAATTCTTTTTTTTCAGGAGACAATTTGTTAATAGCTTCCTGCAGTAATTTTTTATTTTCCTCCATTGTAGGATCAAAGCTTAAATCGCTTATTTCATACTTAGGTAAAATTCCAGCTTCAGGAATTTTTTTATTTCTTTTAAAATGGTCGTTGTTTACATTCCTGGCTATTTGAAACAACCATGGAAGAAATTTGTTCTCATCTGTGTAGGATCCTTTATATTTTAGAATACGAACAAAAACATTTTGAACCATATCTTCACATAGCCAGGGATCTCTATTTAATTGATAGAAATAACCAAAAAGTCTTTTCTTATATCGTTCGTATAATAAACCAAGAGCATCCAGTTCACCAGACTTAACTTTTAACATCAAAGCATTATCAGAAAGTGTATTCAAGGGATAAAATTTTAACCGTCTGTTATAAAGGGTAACTCCTCTTTTTTAAAAACGTTACATTTTTTCTGCTGTATAATAAAGAAAGTCCCCACTGATATTCATTCCGTTTTCCCCGGAAATTCTTTAAATCTCTCTAAAAAACGATTTTTTTTGTAACGTTCTAAAAATATTCCGGTTTTCCTGTATAAAACATCTAAACAAAATTTTCAAGGTTGTCTTTCAAAATGGGCAGTCTTGCATAAAAATTAACAAATGAAAAAATTAATACTATTCCTTTTATTCTCCAATAGCATATTTGCCCAATGGCAGAAAGACATAGACTCCCTCCTTCCTGATTTAAAGGAACAACCCGGTTTTGTAGTAGCAGTATACATGGACGGAGCTATTGCATTTAAAAAAGGGTATGGTTTTGCTAATCTTGACTACAACATTCCAATGACCCCCCAAACGACTATCGATATTGCTTCAGTTGCAAAACAATTCACTGCTGCAAGTATAATTCTACTTGAAAATGAAGGGAAATTATCGTTTGAAGATCCTCTGAAAAAATATATGCCTGAATTGCCAAACTATCCCGAAGGTGAAATAACTATAGACCATCTTTTACACCACACCAGTGGCTTAAAAGATTACCTGGATTTGATGGAGTTAGCCCAGATCCCTCGTGACAATTTTATTACTGAAAAAGATGTTTTAGATATAATAGTCAAACAAAAAAATTTAAATTATCCACCCGGAGAAAAATATCAATATAGCAACTCAGGCTATTTTTTATTGGCAAAAATTGTGAGTCGAATTACCGGTAAATCCTTTGGAGATTTTGTTCAAGATAGAATATTGGAACCGCTTGGGATGAAAAATTCATTGGTTTATGATGATAGAAAGGAAATTATTAAAAACAGAGCATTAGGATATTCAAAAGTTAATGAAAGATTTATAATAAATCACCATTACGATTTTGCAGTTGGAGGAGATGGCCAGTTTTATACTACTACAGAGGATTTTTTTAAATGGGACCAAAATTTTGAAGAGAAAATAATTGGTAATGACTTTTTTCAAGATAAGATGACTACTCAAGGCATTTTAAATAGTGGTGACACTATTGAATACGCCAGGGGGCTGTATATTAAAGATTACAAAGGACTGCGAACATTAGAGCATTCCGGCTCCTGGGCGGGATCAAGGTCTTACTATCTCCGAATACCTGAAAAGGATTACGCTGTAGCCGTATTCGGCAACCATAGCGCTTTAGAAGCAATTACTATAGGGAAAAAGGTGACAGATATCGTTTTAGATATGCCTGAAAAGAAAAACATGGGAATTGAAGAAAATCCCGATGCTAAAAGGGCTAGTATTTCAGTAAATGATTTAAAAACTTTTGTGGGAAACTACTGGAATGACAAGTGGTATTTTTCAAGACATATTTATTTAAAAAGTGATACTCTTAGATTCAACAATGACGACGTGAGGCTCCTACCAATTACACAGAATAGGTTTAAAATTCTTGAAGAACCTTCAACAGTTTTGGAGTTTCAAGTTAAAGATGGGAATTATGAAGTCACTGTAGAAACCCTGAAATCTGAACCTATTTTTTTCAATCAATATAAACCAGCTGTATATAATCTAAACTTCAAAAGTTATTCTGGAAATTATTATAACGAAGCTTTAAACATAACTTATACGATTTCTAAAGTAAATGACGCATTTCATCTTTTTGTAGGAGATAAAGACCTGGGGCAGCTGAAGCCAAGGAAGGAAGGAGAACTT
>JBEPWY010000169.1:0-7572 GCA_041642185.1 Marivirga sp. | reverse complement strand
TTACACTTTGGATTACATCTATGAGATCACAGATGATTTTATAGAAATACATGGTGACAGAACCGTAGGTGATGACAATGCCATGGTAGGAGGGTTTGGAACCGTTAAAGGTGAAACTTTTATGTTCATAGGGCAGCAAAAAGGACGTAATACGAAACAAAGGCAAATGCGTAATTTCGGTATGGCCAATCCTGAAGGCTACCGTAAGGCACTACGCCTGATGAAAATGGCAGAGAAATTTAACAAGCCTATTGTTACCTTAATCGACACTCCAGGGGCATTTCCAGGATTGGAAGCCGAGGAAAGAGGACAGGGCGAAGCTATTGCCAGAAACCTGAAAGAGATGTTTATGCTTAAAGTACCCGTTATCTGTATTATTATAGGTGAAGGTGCTTCAGGTGGTGCGTTGGGTATTGCTATTGGCGATAAAGTATTGATGTTGGAAAATACCTGGTATTCTGTAATTTCTCCTGAATCATGCTCGTCCATTCTTTGGAGAAGCTGGGACTATAAAGAACAGGCCGCAGAAGCTTTAAAACTAACTGCTCCTGATATGCTTAAAAATAAATTGATCGACGGGATAATACCCGAACCTTTAGGTGGTGCTCATACAAATATGAAAGTTATATCTGAGGAGATCAAAAAGACCATATTGAAACATTCCAAAGAACTATCTAAAAAATCAGTTGATAAAAGAATTGAAGAGAGAATTGATAAGTTCAGTAAAATGGGTGTTGTTAAATAATCATTCTGAATAAAAAATTAAAGCCGCCTGATCCGCGGTTTTTTTTTGACTAATTTTTAAAAAAGGAATTATGCAATTACATATTATAGAAACAGGTTTTTTTAAATTGGATGGTGGTGCTATGTTTGGAGTAGTGCCAAAAGCATTATGGCAACGAACAAATCCTGCAGATGAAAATAATATGTGTACCTGGTCCATGCGCTGCCTGCTTATAGAAGATGGAGACCAACTGACATTGATAGATAATGGTATAGGCAATAAGCAAGATGCTAAATTCTTCAGCCATTTTTATCTTCATGGCGATGCTTCCTTACACAGCTCCTTAAAAAAAGCTGGTTTTAGTACCGATGATGTGACAGATATGTTTCTTACGCATCTGCATTTTGATCATTGTGGGGGAGGTGTAAACTGGAAAGATGCAGCACAAACAAAACTTGAAATGCAATTTAAAAATGCGAAATACTGGAGCAATAAAGATCATTGGGAATGGGCCACAAAACCTAATGCCAGAGAGAAAGCCAGTTTCTTAAAAGAAAATATTTTGCCTATGCAGGAGAGTGGGCATTTGCATATGATAGATAAAGGGCAACCATCACCTTTTTCTCAATTTGATATTATGTATGCCGATGGACATACTGATAAGCAAATGATTCCTAAAATTAAATATAAAGATAAAACCATTGTCTTTGCTGCAGATTTATTGCCTTCAGTCGGTCATATTCCGTTACCCTATGTGATGGGATATGATACACGACCATTATTAACATTAGATGAAAAAGGTAAATTTTTGAAAGAAGCCGCTGATAACAATTACATTATTTTTCTGGAGCATGATGCTTCTAATGAGTGCTGCACGGTTAAAAATACTGAAAAAGGTGTAAGGCTGGATCAAACTTTCAAACTGGAGGAAATTTTATAATGAAAACAGGAATTGCCCTTTCCGGAGGCGGAGCAAGAGGTTATGCCCATTTGGGGGCCGTAAAAGCCATTCAAGAATATGGAATTGAACCTTCTGTTTATTCCGGGACAAGTGCCGGAGCTGTTGCCGGTGCTTTTTTGGCGGCAGGCTACAAACCAGATAATATTATGGAAATATTTTCTGAAGTAAATTTTCTTAAATATTTAAGGCCTGCTATTTTAAATTCCGGTTTGGTTAAAATAGAAAACCTCACTTCATGGCTATTGGGATTTTTCCCTGAAAATAATATTGAGAGCCTGAAACTACCATTAACAATTGCTGCAACAAACTACAATAAAGGCGCTACCGAATATTTTACAAAGGGTGAATTAATTAAACCCATGTTGGCTTCTGTCAGTATTCCCGTTGTTTTTGCACCCATCACTATAAATGATGATATCTATTTTGACGGTGGTATTTTAAACAATATGCCGGCAGAGATAATAAAGGATCAAGCTGATTATATTATAGGTGTTAATTGTAACTTCCTCAAAAAAGATGCTGCACGTGGTAGTATGAAAGATATGTTAGAAAGATGTCTCTTGATGGCTATTAGTCCTAATACTTATGCACAAGCAAAATTCTGTGATTTATATATTGAGCCCGATAAATTAGGTGATTACCGCGTTTTTAAGCTTTCCAAAGCACAGGAAATTTTTGAAATAGGCTATGAGTTTACAATGAAAAAATTAGAGGAAGCTCCGGATTTACTAAAGGAGAACCTTAAATAAAGTAACTACACATTTTTTAAAAGGAAAATCAGACCACTTAAAATAAAACTCATCCTTTGGTCGTATTTCTTATTACATTTATAAGAATAATAACTTTACTTTTACTTTATACCAGAATTAAAATCTAAAATTATGAGAAAATTATCAGCTTTAGCTGCTATGCTTCTGTCGGTGGTAGTAATATCATGTCAGCAGCCGCAGACAGAGACCAAAGCAGAATTATCTATTGATTATGAGAAATACACACTACCTAATGGGTTAGAAGTGGTTTTACATCAGGATAAGTCAGACCCCATTGTGGCTGTTGCCATACAAATGCACGTTGGTTCCAGCAGAGAAAAGCCGGGAAGAACAGGTTTTGCACACTTTTTTGAACATATGCTGTTTCAAAAATCAGAAAATGTAGAAGAAGGAGCATTTTTTAAGAACATTAATGATTTGGGCGGAACTTTTAATGGCGGTACCTGGACAGATGGTACTGTGTATTATGAAGTGGTTCCCAAAGATGCTACGGAGAGAATTTTATGGATGGAAGCCGATAGAATGGGCTATTTCATCAATGCAATTACGGTAGAAGACCTTGAAGGTGAAAAACCTGTAGTTCAGAATGAAAAAAGACAAAGAGTAGATAACCAACCTTACGGACACAGAAGTTATGTAATTAAAAAGGCTTTATATCCTGAAGGACACCCATACAATTGGGAAGTAATAGGTGAGTTGGAAGATTTACAAGCAGCTACTTTAGAAGATGTAAAAGATTTCTACAACAGTTGGTACGGCCCAAATAATGCCACTTTAGTGGTGGCGGGTGATTTTAATAAAGAAGAATTAAAAGGCTGGATTGAGAAATATTTCGGTGAAATAAAATCAAGAGGCGAAGAAGAGCCACTAAAACCTATGCCTGTTACTTTAGAGGAAACAAAAAAGCTTTATCATGAAGATCCTTATGCGAAAGTACCGGATTTAAGGATTGTTTACCCTACTGTAGAGCAATTTCATGAAGATAGCTGGGCTTTGGAAGCATTGGCTGAAATATTAAGCGAAGGAAAAAGAGCGCCTCTTTACAAAAAACTGGTAGAGGAAACTGAATATGCCCCAAGTGTATTCTCTTACAATAGTTCCAGTGAATTAGCAGGAGAATTTAATATTGGCATTAGAGCAAAAGATGGTATCGACCTTGATTCTGTGTACTTTGCTGTACAACAAGCTCTGGATGGTTTCGAAAAGAATGGATTTTCTGAAAAAGATTTGCAGCGTATCAAAGCAAAACAAGAAACAAACTTCTACAATGGAATTTCCAGTGTGTTAGGTAAAGCTTTTCAATTGAGTAACTACAACGAGTTCAAAGGAGATCCTGGTTTTATTACTGAGGATATTAATAAAACATTAGCTGTAGAGAAAGAGGATGTTATGAGGGTTTATGAAAAATATATCAAGAACAAACCTGCTATCATAACAAGTTTTGTACCTAAAGATCAATTGGAATTAATCATTGATGGTTCTGAAAAAGCAAAAGTTAAAATTGAAGAATTGGAGCCTGCTGCCAAGGAACAAAATATAGCAGATGTGGATAAGGATACTGAATATGAAAGAACGCCTAGTAATTTTGATAGAAGTCAACAGCCTGAATTAGGTGAAAAAGCTTTAATTACTCCACCTGTAATTTATGAAACTTCCATGGCAAATGGCATGCAGGTACTTGGTATTGAATCTGCTGAACTACCATTAGTGAATTTTAGTATCCGTATTAAAGGTGGTGGCATGTTGGACAATCCTGAAAAACCAGGTATTGCTAATTTGATGACCGACATCATGCAGGAAGGAACGAAAAACAAAACTCCTGAGGAACTGGAAGATGCTATTGGTCAGATTGGTGCCACTATTGGTATGTATACAGGTTCTGAAGAAATAGTAATTTATGGAAATAGTTTGTCACGTTATTTTGAAGAAACCATTGCGCTTGTTGAGGAAATGCTTTTGGAGCCAAGATGGGATATGGAAGAGTTTGACCGTCTTAAAAGTGCTCAGATTAATAATATCAAGCAAAGAAATGCTAATCCTGATGCCATTGCCTCTACGGTTGCCAGTAAAATAACTTATGGTGATCAACACATTTTTGCCAAACCCTTATCAGGAACAGTTGAGTCGGTAGAAGCAATTACTGTTGAAGACTTGAAAGAGTTTTATGAAAACTATTTCGCACCGAATATTTCAGGTTTTCAGGTGGCAGGTTCTGTTTCTCAGGCCGAAGTGGAGAAAGCACTTAGCAGTTTAAGTGAAAAATGGAGTGAAAAAGAAGTGAATATGCCTTCTTACGAAATGAAAGCTGTTGATGAAACAGGTAAGATTTATTTTGCCAATTTCCCTGAAGCCAAGCAATCTGTTATCAGAATGCAGCGTCTTGCGGTTTCCAGAACTGATGAAGATTATTTCCCTTTAACAGTAGCTAATTATGGCTTAGGTGGAAATTCAGGCGGAAAATTGTTCCAGGTTTTGAGAGAAGAAAAGGGCTACACTTATGGAGCTTATTCAAATATTTCATCCTCTAATCAAAAAGCACCTTTTGCGGCTTATTCAAGTGTTAAAACTAATGTAACAGCCCCTTCTGTTCAGGCATTTAAAGATGTAATAGAACAATATAAAGCTGAATACAATCAGGAAGAGCTGGAGAAAGCTAAAACTGCTTTAATTAGAAAAGAAGCACGTGAGTATGAAACTTTAGGCCAAAAACTGAATGTTTTACAGCAGATATCATCTTATAATTTACCGAAGGATTTTATCAGTAAAGATCAGGAAAAACTGAAAGCTTATACTGTTGAAGATATGAAAGCGGTAATGGATAAATACATGAATGTAGAGCAGATGAACTATATCATTGTTGGAGATGCAGAATCTCAATTACAGGAAGTGGAAGCTTTAAACCTTAAAGAGGTGATAAAAGTGGATGCAGATGGTAATGCTGTAGATAATAAAATTAGTACTAAATAATTTAGTTAATTTATATTCGATAAAGAGAAGGGTAGCAGAAATGCTATCCTTTTTTTGTTTAAAATGAAAGTTATATCCCAGCTTCTGTTTTAAAGGTTCTGATGCCATAACCTATAAAAACAATGTCTTAGTCCCCGCTTATGCGGCGGAGCAGGCTATTCCCACGCAGGTGGGAATCTGGACAATGAAATGGAATTTCATTAAAATTCAACCTGGATAGTTGCACCTATTAATTCAAAATGTGGTTATTGTACTCAAAAGTGCTTTTTATGATTTTTTTTAAGTAGAAAAAAGACTGGTGTTTCAATCGCTGGTTGAAATGATCAGATCCCCACCTGCGTGGCGATGACGAGTTTAAGTTTAATGTAAAACTAAAAAATGAAATCTACTATTTTAACCATTTAATTTCACATCCTTTCATCTTATTCAAACTAACTCTTATCTTCGCATCATCATACAATTGATTGTTTAATGGCTAAAACTGCAGAACAAATATTAGCGGATTTAAAAGGAGGCACTTACGCACCTATTTATTTTTTACATGGGGAAGAGCCTTATTTTATTGATGTTATAAGTGATTTCATTGAGAAAAATGCGCTCAATGAAGCAGAAAAGAGCTTTAACCAGCGAATTCTTTATGCTAAGGATGTGAGTTTGAATAATGTAATTTCTGCCGCAAGGAGTTTTCCTATGATGGGACAGAGGCAGGTAATTATTGTAAAAGAGGCACAAGAGCTGGCAGAACTGAAAAAAGCAGAAACCGGCCTGGAAGTATTTGAAGCTTATTTGCAAAATCCTCAGCCCTCGACTGTATTAGTATTTTGCCACAAGCATAAAAAGCTGGATAAACGTAAAAAAATCTCAAAATTAATTGAGAAGAACACTGTATTTCTTGAATCTAATAAAATTTATGAAAACAAAGTACCTGAATGGGTGCAACAATATGTAACAACTAAAGGCTATAAAATCAACAGGCAAGCCACAATGTTGCTCACCGAATATATTGGAAACAACCTGGAAAGGATGTCTAACGAAATTGATAAAATTCTGATCAATTTTAAAGATCCAGTTGAAATAGATGCCGCTTTGGTGCAAGAGTATGTAGGGATTAGTAAAGACTATAATATTTTTGAATTACAAAAGGCATTGGTTACCGGTAACGTGCTGCAAGCCAACAGAATAATTCAATACTTTGCTGCAGATCCTAAAAATCATCCCATAATTTTATCCATTGGTTTTTTACATAGTTTCTTTACAAAATTATTACTCATTCATCATAGTTCTGATAAATCGGATAAAGGTGTGGCAATGGCTGCGGGAGTTTCTCCCTATATTGCCAAAGAATATATAGCAGCCAGCAGACGTTTTAGTTTGAATAAAGTGATGCAGAATTTGGCTTATATTTATCAGGCAGACTTAAGCAGTAAAGGTATTAACGCATCCTTAGCGGAAAACCAGTTGATGAAAGAATTGGTTTATAAACTGATGCATTGAGGGAGAAATTCAACTAATTAAAAAATATTTAGCACATAATGGAGTTAAATACGTAATTGAAAAACAACCATGATCTACAGAATAATAATATACTTATTTTTTATTTTTATTCCATTTTTCGCTAATGCGCAATATGCACATGTGTGGCAATCTGCCGACGACTTGTATAAGGAGGGGATGAATTTATTTCAGTCCAATCAGTATAATTCAGCTCAAAAGTTATTTGAGGAATATGCTGATCATCCTAATAACACTGATCTTAAAAGGCAAAATGCGGAATACTATAGTGCATTGGCAGCTATTTATCTTTTCCATGCGGATGGAGAGGCGAGAGTTAAAAATTTCGTGAATTCTTATTCCACAAATGCGCATGCTGAAGAAGCTTATTTTCAGTTAGGTAATTTTTATTTCAGAGAGAAAAATTATCCGAAAGCTATTCAGTATTATGAGCTTACTAATGAAGATGTATTAAATGGGAAAGATAAAGAAGATTTTCAATTTAAATTAGGCTATGCTTATTTCAGTCGTAAGGCCTTCTCAGAAGCCTTACCATATTTCAATAAATTAAAAAGAAGTAATAGCAACTATAAGCCGGCCGCCAGTTATTATGCAGGCTATATTGCCTTTGAACAACAAGATTATGATCAGGCACTCAT
>JBEPWY010000168.1:5094-7684 GCA_041642185.1 Marivirga sp. | reverse complement strand
TAGGGTTAAGAACTACCCGCTTTAATTTTTACATATTTAACCTCAAAAAACTCTATTGAAGCTTTTTTGCTATTTTACCTTCTTCGCAGCTAGCCTGCTAGCCCAACTTACAGCTTATGGCCAAACGGCCACACCTGTGCAGGTCAACAGTCAATTGGTGCCGCCTTACTCGCTTTACCTGTCCGACTATGCAGACCAGGCTTTAAACAAATGGCCCGTTACACTTTCGCTTAAAGATCTTAACAAATCCGACTATAGGGTAAAGCTTAGAATTACTATAGAAAGTCAGACTGTGCGATTACAAACTAAGGCTACCTACCAAGCCACGGGTTTTTACCTTACACCCGGTATGCCTTATACAGTTCCATATGATAAGCTGGCTGATTATTTAAATATTCAAAACCTGGAAATAAGTGGGATTGATCCTTCTGTTTTGGGTCAGACCCAGCAATTACCTGAGGGCTTTTACACCTTTACCATTGAAGTGCTGGATTACCAACGTGGCAATGTAGTGAGCAACCAGGGCCGTTCAGTGGCCTGGATAGTTCAGAACGACCCGCCTTTATTGAATCTGCCTTATGATGATAAATTAAGGATACAGGAGCCGCAGCAAGTCCAGTTTCAGTGGACTCCACGGCATACATCCTCTCCCAACAGTGCCTTTGATACCGAATATGTATTCAGGCTGTGGGAAATATGGCCGGCCAACAGAAACCCCAATGAAGTGGTGCGTACTTCCCAGCCCGTATTTGAAACCCGCACCAATTTAAACTCCTATTTTTATGGACCAGCAGATATACCATTAATCCCCGGCAGAAACTATGCATGGCAGGTGCAGGCGGTCAGCAATATCGGTAGGGATTTATTCAAAAATAACGGAAGAAGCGAAGTAAAAGCTTTTCAGTACGGCGATGAGTGCCTTGCCATCAGCAACCTTGGGCTGGAAGCCTTGGGCCCCGACAGGATAAAGATAAAATGGAAGGCCGATTGGAACCATAATAATTTTGTGGTGCAGGTAAGGAAAAAAGGCACCGACGAATGGACCAACTATGGTACCAATATAGAAACACAAGTAGCCTTCGATTTAAAAGCAGCTACAGAATACGAAGTGCAGGTGCAGGCAGTTTGTGGTGTGTTGGATGGTATAATATCCAATAGGCTCAGTACAGTCACCCTGGACCAGGCAGACGAGAATTTTGAGTGCGGAGCCGATCCGGACAATCCTGCCATAGAAAACAGGGAGCTAATAACTGATTTAAAAGTAGGCGATCGTGTGTTAGCCATGGGTTTTGAGGTATTGATTACCGAGCTGACCGCTAGCGGCGACAGTTATTCTGGATCTGGCGCCATAGAAGTGCCGCTTTTCGGGCAGGCCAAGGTAGAAGCTGAGTTTTTCAATATAAAAGTAAATACCGATAAAAAGCTGATTGGAGGCTATATTGAGAGCACTGTAAATCCTGAAGGCCCGTTTATAGTGGGGCTGGACGGCGATCCCGAACTGGACAATACAGAAGAACCGGCCGATACAGAAACACCTACTCCACCGACAGATGTAACCATTGATGGAGTAGTAACAGATGTGGACGTAAACGAAGATGATGGCACTATTACCGTTACCAACGAAGACGGAACTACCACCACCATTGACCCGTCCGAAGAAGGTGTAGATGAAAACGAAGATGGTGATATAGTAATAGAAGACAGCAATGGCGATACCTGGGTGGTAGGGCCTGATGGTACTGTGAAGCAGGGAGGGAATACAAATAATCCGTCAAGCGGTTCAACAACAGCGCCTGAAACTGCAGTAGATGAAAGTGAACTGTTGGCAGTAACATTCCAAAAAAGCGGACAAACCTTATATGGGCTTGATATGCCGCGGGCCAATTATAGCTACGCCCAGTATGAAATTGGAGAAGTATTAGGCGATAGCTATGAAATCGGCTGGAAAGCATTGGCCTCGGGCAGGCCGGAATATATTGAAAGCAGTTGGGACGGCTCTTCCGATTTGGAATCCAATATCAGCTATAGGGCCAGTATGATAAATGTTTCCAAAACAAAAATCCCTGATGTTGCAGGACATTCCTTAATACTTTCAGGAGCGGGCAATAAAATTCCTGATAGATTGGAAGCTTATATGTTGGTGAAGGATGAAAACGGAGATGAAGAAGAAAGCAGCAGTGAAACAGTAACAGGTATACTAAATGCTATTAGTTATAACGAATTGGTGGAGAAAGTTGTATTAGTGCCCGTGAATGGGGCTGATATCTCTAAGCTCTCTAATCTTCAGACAGAACTGAACAAAATTTATAGACAGGCAGTGACCAGGTGGGATGTTACTGTGCACGCTGGGGTAGAATACGATTATGGCGATCAATTTGATAACGGTGTCACTGGCATGCTTTCCAATTACACCGCACACATGCGTAGGGTGAAAAGACGCTTTGGCAATGAGAACAGTATAGACAATAAAACCTATTATGTTTTTGTAGTGCCCGGAGAAACAGAAGAACCATCTAAAAAGGCATTTATGCCACGTAAAAAACAAAGTGGTTTTCTTTTTGCAGAAAATATGAAAAATCTAAGTGCCCAG
>JBEPWY010000168.1:0-5084 GCA_041642185.1 Marivirga sp. | reverse complement strand
GTAACTGTACTGGCTCATGAGTTAGGCCACGGTGCCTTTAGATTGGAACACCATGCCAATGCATCAGGCAATACCGATAACCTAATGGACTACGCACAAGGCAGTTTCCTTCACAAGCACCAATGGGACTTAATCCACGATCCTGAGGCTATGGCGGCATTGTTTCAGGATGATGCAGACGGGGCTTATGCTGATGGGCAAATTAAATTTATTGATTTTGCAGAGTTTAATTTTACAAAACCTGAAGAAGCTTCAAATGCGGCTGGTTATCTTACTTTTGTAACACCAGTAGGAAGCCCAATTACTTTGCCATTTGATGCTGAACCTACTTTTACAGGAAAGACTAATCTTGATGAAGTAGATAATATATTACCTAATGGTAGTCTTTTGGCATTTAAACTTTCAACTGGGCAAAAATACAGAAGTAGGTATGCTAAGAGAGATGGGCAATGGATATTTAAAGGGTATGTAACCGGCTCTGAAGAAAATAATGATTTGGAACCTTTCAATGGAGAGAATTATCAGAACTTATCAAGTAGCTCTTACAAAGTAGTTGTGGCTAAATATTTATTAGAAAACTGTAAGATTGATATTGGTATAGCCACATCAACAGAGAAATATATCGAATTGATTGATATAGAAAAATCCCTTTCAGATGGGGTTACTATTGAAAGTTTATCACCTGATTATACTAAGGCAGGCAAGGTCATTGTTTCTTCTGATTGTTTGGGGGAAGGCCCCGGGAAAGATTTCTATGAAATTAGAAAAAATGATACTAATGTTCCTAAAGAGTTAGTATTGAGTATTGCTGAATATATGAATACCCTACATGAAGAGCTATATAAAGAATATGAATCCAATGCTTATGCCAATATGAGCAACGACGACTTTGTCTTTTATGATATGGGTGGTATGAATACTGTGGCAGATTATGAAAAGTTTGAAAATTCGTTGAAAAGATTTATCAATGACAAAGAGGAAATATATAAATCTTTTATTGAATTAATAGAGGATGTAAATGTAGGTCAGAATGAAGTGTTAGCAAATTTTAGTAAATTAACTGTTAATCATGCAGAAACCCTTACGCTTGAGGATAGAATGAAGGTGCTCAAAAAACTAAATAACGGTAAACTGACCGGAAAGTGGCTTATGGGAGACGGGGGTGAATTTAGCGTGATAAAATTAATTGCCACCACACCAGACGATCAAATTTTGTCTTTATTTAATGCTTTATCAACAGATAACCTAATGAAAGATTTAGACAGAAAAGTAGATAATTACTTTTTTGGTCCTGATAACTATACAAGGTTTATAATTGAGTTAAGTAAATTGTATTATAAATATTATAATACAAATCCGGCAGATGGAGCAAGTTTGGAAAAATTGATTGCAGAAGAGAAGATTATTCGCTGGACCAGTATAGATGAATCATGGGTTCAGAAGAATGATTATAGTGCTCACTATAACGAAAGCAATTTAATTTATATTACATTAAATACTATTGATTATGAAATATATGTACCTGAAAACGCCCAAAGTGGTTATGCGGCAAGTGTTACTGAAAAAAGTTCACAGAAAGAATATATGTTAAACCCATTTGAACCGATAGGGATATTTTTCGAAACACAGGAGGTAGCGGATCGTCTTGGTGCAACTAAAGGAGAAACTTATATATTTCCGGCATTTTATTTTATTTGGCTGAAAAATGATGCGGACAATGAAAGGATAAAACAGGGAATTACTGATGCAATAACTATAGCTAGTTTTTTTATAGGTGGTGCTGAATTAGTTCTTGCAAAAAATTTAATAAGATTTGCCATTGCATTAGGTCAATTGAATATTAGTATTGTAGGGGTTATATTAGATGAAGAGACGAGAGAAAATCTGAAAGGTAATGGATTTGAGGATTTTTTAATAGCGTTTGATATATTATCAATTGGTTCTGAGATGGTTTCTCTTAGAGAATCTAATTATCTGAATGATATAAATTTGATTAATATTTGTTCCTCATCAAAAAACCATATATCTAACTTTGTTAATGAATCTGAATATGATCAAACGGATACACTTATAAATAATTTGAATAATAGTTTAAATAGTGATGAATGAGTAAAGTCGGTAATTTTTTTGATAAAGTAAGATACCTAAGAAGTTTTAAATTATTAATTTTCACTTTTTTTTCAAGTATTTTTCTGATTGTATTTTTACATGAAAATATGACCCGTGGATCCGATGTTGATTGCTTATCTGGTGAAATCACAAATATCTCTGATTCTAGTTATCTGAATAGTACAGGGCGAGTAAGAAAATATGACCTAAGGATATCATTGGAGGGTAGACAATTCGTTCAAAGTTTTGTAAAAAATGAAGAATTTGAAAATATTCTGAGAAAAATTAAGATGTCAGATTCTTTGGAGATTTGCTATATAAAGAATCAAGTGATTTCTATAAACTCACAGAACAAAGAAATATTCAACGCGAATTTCAATAATTTATTCCTTGTTTTTCTATTAGTTCTAAGTATTTTATTTTTTATTTTAACTGTTTATTATTTATTAAACTATAAGAGTGATTTAACCCGCTGAAAAAAGTAGTGGATTTACTCCAGCTGATGCCCCTAGCGCGCGTTGCGTAGCATAACGCGAGCTGCTAGCTATGAAAGCAAATGGTTTAACATTATTTTTCTTTCAATCTTTAATTTTGAATATGTTTGGCCTTATTAATTACAGGTGTATTATATGTATTTAAATATCCTCATGATTTATTTGGAAGAGAAAATAAAGCAGAAGGTATTAAAATACGAGAAGAATTTGTAAGATAAAATTAAAAAAAATGTAAATATGAAAAACAATATTACCCTAATAATTCTCCTCTTCTCCACCCTTACCCAAGCCCAAAACCTCTCCCAATCCATTGAGCAACAAATAAACTCGGCACGGGAGAAAGAAAATAATACTGCCTTGGACTGGAGCAGTTATAGTGAGGAAGAAAAGTCCGAAGCCATCCCGGACCTGCAAAATTACAGTCAGGACAGCCTGCTTTCCGTACGTCTCAAATCCTATGATTTGTTGTATCAACTTAGCAATAGTAGCCAAGAGCGTAATACCCGTCAGCAAAGTCTGCAAGCCTTCCTGCAAGGGCTTGAAGATAAGGAAAAGGCAGTTGCGGGCTTTGTGGCCGACAGGCTGAGGGCGTTCAATGCAGCTGATTATAATGATGATATGCGAAACCAGTTGCTCGCCAAACTGAACCCAAGACCCTTTTATTATGAAGAGTTAGTCCTTACGCTTGCTTATATAAATGAAAACAGGGCCATCAGCCCAATCATCAATCATTTGCGTACTCAGTCAGCGGAATTATCACAAATGGAAAGATGGCAGGCGCATATTGCCTTGGCAAGATTAGGAGAACAACCTGCCCTTGATTTTATTGTCCGTAAGGCAGGGGAGCTTCCGGTTAATGACGATGCCATTTATGATATTTACCCAACCTTAGCCTTTACCCGCCAAAAAGAAGCCGTGGATGTTTTGGTAGAGCAGGTTTTCAATGATGGGCAAAATTGCTCCTCACCGGATACAGACAGCAGTCAAAAAATCACCTGCGCTTATCGGATTTTGGAACTGATTGCCCCTATCATCAAAGATTTCCCCATAGCTGTACATACTTCCACCGGGGATCTGGATACAGATGATTACGAACAGGCATTGCAACAGGCAAGGGAATGGTTGAGGGACAATGAGAATAACTATGAGTTAGTAGATTAAAATATTGGGCTGTCAACTATTTAAAACTTCATTATCAAACCCGCAAGGTTTCCAAAGCCTTGGGGGTTTTATTAACAATAGAAAAGAAAAATTGAAGCTTTTTTACTATTTAACCTTCTTCGCAGCTAGCCTGCTAGCCCAACTTACAGCTTATGGCCAAACGGCCACACCTGTGCAGGTCAACAGTCAATTGGTGCCGCCTTACTCACTTTACCTGTCCGACTATGCCGACCAGGCATTGAACAAATGACCATTATAAAAACATTGTTCAACCCCTATAGGGTTGTTCGGACACCTCCAAAATAGCCACAGGTTTCACCTCTGGCTATTTTTGTTAAAGCCCTTCAGGCTTTTCTCCTCAGCTAATCGTTAGATTTATTTAATATAATAATCTTGTCATATCCAACACTGAAGGTGTTGAACTACAGTATCCACTGGTAGCACCTGTGGGTTAAAGAGAAACACTGGTAGCACCTGAGGGTTTGAGTAAGCCCAGATAGCATCTGTGGTATGCTGAATGTAACCAATGGTATATCATAAACGATAATACCTGAAAGGATACCTAAAATCATACCTTAATAGGTTGGACATGTATGAGTAGCTATAAACAGATATTTTATCACATAATTTTCAGCACTAAAAATAGACAGCCTACTCTTAATGAAAAATATTGTGAAGACCTTTATAAATATATTTGGGGCGTAATCAAGAAAAATAAATGTACCCTTTATCGCATAAACGGAATAGAAAATCATCTTCATATTTTCTGTGATTTACACCCCTCTCTGTCTTTATCTGATTTAATAAAGGACATAAAAGTTTCAAGTAATTTATGGTTAAAGGGCAATGGGAATTTCCCTGATTTTGATAGCTGGCAGAAAGGGTATGGTGCCTTCACTTATTCCACAAAGCAGAAGCAGACCATAATAAACTATATTAAAAAACAAAAGGAACATCATAAGAAGGAAAAATTTTATGATGAATTTAAAAGAATATTGAATGAAAATGATGTTGATTTCGATGAAAAACACCTGCTATAAAAATCCTGTTCAACCCCTATAGGGTTGTTCGAACACCTCCAAAATATCCACAGGTTTCACTTCTCCTTCGCTAATCGTTAGACTTATCTAATAATTAAATGCTGCCTCCAACACTGAAGGTGTTGAACTACAGTACCCACAGGTAGCGCCTGTGGGTTATATCTCAAAGGTAGCACCCTCCATCATCAACCCTTAAAATCCTTTATCAAATCTGTTACCTCAAAACACAGACATTCAATCTTTCTGATTTTGCCCGACTCTTCTTTAATAGGGAAATAAT
>JBEPWY010000167.1:0-7710 GCA_041642185.1 Marivirga sp. | reverse complement strand
CTTTTTGGGCGGCTGCTTTAATCATACTATATTCTCCGCTTACATTATAGGCAGCAATAGGTAATTCATGGTTTTCTTTTAAGAGATGGATTACATCCAGGTAAGCTAATGCCGGCTTCACCATCAAGAAATCTGCTCCTTCATCGGCATCCAATTCTGCTTCTATTAAAGCTTCATGTTTATTGGCAGGGTTCATTTGGTAGGTTTTTTTATCTCCCGATTTTGGGGCCGAGTCCAAAGCATCGCGGAAAGGGCCATAAAAAGCGCTCGCATATTTGGCACAGTAGCTCATGATAGACACATTTTCAAAATCATTGTCATCCAATGCTTCCCTAATAACTTCTACACGGCCATCCATCATATCGGAGGGTCCGATAATATCTATGCCAGTTTCAGCCTGAGCCAATGCCATATCAGCTAAAACTTCCAATGTTTCATCATTAAGGATATTGCCATTTTCATCTACTATACCATCATGGCCATCGCTGCTATAAGGATCCATGGCAACATCGGTCATAATGCATGCTTGAGGAAACTGAGCTTTTATTTCTTTTAAAGCTTTTAGGTAGAAAAATTTTTCATTGGCACTTTGAGTGGCCATTTTATCCTTATGCTTATCATCCACCACAGGAAATATGTCAAATGCTTTAATGCCTATTTTCATGCATTCCTCAATCTCTTTCAGCATCAAATCTGTAGAAAGTCGAAAAATACCGGGCATACTGGCTACTTCAATTTTCTTATTTTTCCCTTCCAGCAAAAACAATGGAAAAATAAAATCTTTAGTAGTTAAAGTGGTTTCTTCCACCATTTCCCTTATAGCTATAGATTTTCTGTTTCTTCTGGGTCTGCGTAGCATAAAATTTGATTTAAACGTTTAGTCAAAATTACGCTTTTTTATGGAATCTGGAGATATAAAAGCCTTTAACGCGAAAAATTCATAAGGATTTCGGCATTCAGTCTGTCTCGTATGGGCTAAATATGTTGCTCCCTAACACTAGAAAATCAAGATTGTTAATTAAAAGGTTATCGTCATAAACACTAAACATTGCTATGAATAACTAGGGCAAATGAATTGTCAAAGAGAAAAAACTAAATTTTAATAAAGTGTAAATCATAGCTTTTTTCTAAATGATTAGAATAAAATAGCATTTATCCCATATAAAGGTCTCAGCCAAAACAAAATAATACGATAAAATATAGTCCTTTGAGAGTTTATTCCCGTAAATATTATTATACGCGCTAGTTAATGATCTTACGTTTTTGTATTAAGCGAATAATTAAAACAGACATATTTTTAGAACCATTAAATTTTTTAGTATGAAAGTAGTTGTAATCCCGGATAAATTTAAAGGGGGGCTTTCCGCACAAGAGGTAGCAAATAACATTGAATCAATAATGGCTACCTATTCTTCAGGGTCGGAAGTAGTAAAAATCCCTATAGCCGACGGAGGAGAGGGTACTTCTGAAATCTTAAGTAAACATTTTAAAGCCGAAAGTATAAAAATACTTGTACATGGCCCTTTACGACGTAAAATTTTGGCAACTTATTATTATTCAGCAAAAAGGAAAGAAGCCTATATTGAAATGGCCAATGCTTCAGGCTCAAAGTTACTTAACTATTCTCAATTGAACGGACTGATTACAACCTCCTTTGGAACAGGCGAATTAATTAAACATGCTATTAAATTAGGAGCCAAGAGCATAATATTATGCATTGGGGGAAGTGCCACTAATGATGGAGGCACCGGAATGGCGAGTGCCCTAGGCTATACTTTTTTAGATGAACATGATAATTCTTTTATTCCCAATGGAGGTACACTTACTGAGATTAAAAAGATTATACCTCCTGAAACAGATTATTTAGAGAATATACAAGTAACAGTTTTAGCCGATGTTAAGAACCCACTTTACGGGCCAAAAGGAGCAGCTTTTGTGTATGGTCCTCAAAAAGGGTTGTCCTCTGAAGATTGTGAAAAGGTAGATAAAGGATTAAGGAATTTTGCAAGTATTATCAGGAAGGATTTCAACTATTCAGTTGACCATCTTCTTGGCAGCGGAGCTGCGGGGGGACTGGGAGGAGGAGCGGCCTTTTTTCTAAAGGCTAAATTATATTTAGGCGCTGCTTATATGAGTAATTTGTTAGGCGTAAAGAAACATATAAAAAATGCAGATTTGATCATATCTGGTGAAGGTAAGCTTGATCAGCAATCATTAAATGGGAAGGTAGTTGCGGAGGTTTATATATTATGCCAGCAATATAAAAAACCTTTATTGTTGATTGTGGGTAGTAATGAACTACAAAATGATGAAGAGCAATATTTTTATAATACGGAAATTATCAGCTTATCGGAATTTGCAGGTAGTGAGAAAAAAGCCATAAGCCAATCCATACCAGTTTTAAAAGAGGCTTTATCTAGTTGGATAAGCGACCATAACTATTTAAAAAGCCAGGAGTTTCAATTGTAAAAAGAGAAATATTATTTTTATATTAAATATTCACAAAAAAAGGGAGGCCAAACCCCCCTTTAAAAATTCAGTCTATTATAAAATTTTTATTCTTTGTCGGGTCTTACTTGATGTCTGTCTTTAATTTGTTCTTTTGCTTTGCTTAATTGTCTTTTAGCTGTATCATAACAATCTTGAGAGGCTGATATGAATGTTTCTCCTTTGCCCACTACAAATATATCGTTACCAGGAAGGAATATTTTCGCTTCCACCAATTTTTCATCTAAATCCGTTTCAGGTAGAGATTTCATATATAAATCAATACCCACGATTTGATCGTTAAATTTGGTTAATTTGTTAAACATTTCCCTCACGCGCTCGTCTAACTCGGCGCTAATTTTGAAATTTACAGGTTCTAATGTTATGTTCATGATTGTGCTCTATTTTGGTATAAATCTGTCTGTTCTATTTGTTCACCAATAATTGTTAAATCAGGGATCATGTTGAATACTTGTTGATGCCCAACTTCAGCAACCTGATTATATCTGGCATTTCTTAGCGTTACAAGAGGTTCTAAATTAATCTCTGGTGGTAATTTCTGATTATTGGACAACTCTTTTGCCGCTTGCCCTATTTCTTGCAGGTATTTATAAACCACTTCTTTTACTGGTTCATTTCTGACAAAATCTTCATATGTCATGCCACTAATTTGCATATTGACTTCGGCTATATTTCCCACTATTCTGTTTAAGTGTAATCGTGTTTCTTCTAATTGCATAGTCATACCCTATTAATCGATTTTGAAATGGATTTGTTACATAGATATGAGCTTCAGCAGTAAAATAAGAAGAAAATAGTGATCTTTATTCTAAGACACTAAAATCAGGAAAATTTACCAATGTCAGGGAGCAGAAGAATATATGATAAATGGATTTAGGAATTATGGTTTTTAGCTGGAAAATTGTTTTAATTCCAGCTTAAACCACTTGTTTTCTCTGTAAATTTTCACAGTTAGGAATAGTGCAATCACCATAAAAAACCAAAGAATGTAGTTTTATTTCAGACCCTAAAGATTTACCTACCCGGTCTTTAATATTTTCAATATCCGGATCTAAAAATTCCTTAATTTTCAGGCAGTCGTTACAAACCAAATGATCGTGGTGTTCATAGGTAAGAGCAGGTTCGTAAAGAGCATTTTTATCTTTAAAATTATGCTTTACTACCAATCCGCATTCAACCAATAAATCTATGGAGTTATAAACTGTAGCGCGTGAAATGGTATATTCTTTGTTTCTCATTTTAAGGAAGAGTGTCTCCACATCAATATGCTCATCCTGCGGAAGCCTGTACAATTCATCCAGTACGGCATATCGTTCGGCAGTTTTTCTCAGATTCTGATCGTTCAGATACTCATCTAAAATGTTTCTGGCTCTTATTAATACTTCTTTTTTTACCGGTTCCGACATTCCAACTTTGCTTTTACAGTTTAATAACTACAAGGTAAATAAAATCTCACTTATTTTGCTAATCCCGGATACCAACATGTGTCTAAAACATGAATTTTATCAGGATTAAACCTTAAATATATCGTATCGCCTTTATGAAATAATATCTTCTCGTGGGCATGAATTACAATATGGCTGTCAGTACCAATATCCGCATGTACCTGCTGATGATCCCCAAAATACTGAGCCAGCAGTACTTTAGCCTCTAACGAATTTTCTTCCTTACGGGTAAGTATTTCAACATTTTCTGGCCGGATTGCGATTAACAATTGACCCTTTGCAGTAGTATTAATACCTTTAATTTCTCCTGATTTCAGTTTATAAACACCTTCCTCGGCAGTGGCATTCATCGCATTGATTTTACCAAAAAAATTAGCTACATATAAATTGACGGGTTTATCGTAAAGTTCACGGGGCGTACCCACCTGCTGAATTTTACCATCTTTTAAAATAGCAATTCTATCAGCAGAAGATAATGCATCTCTCATATCATGCGTCACAAACAAAGCTGTTGCTCCCGCTTTTTTGATGATATTCCTTACTTCTTCACGCACCTGATCTTTTAATACGGCATCCAAATTGCTGAAAGGCTCATCCAATAAAATAACCCCGGGTTTTGGAGCCAGGGCACGTGCCAATGCCACTCTTTGCTGCTGTCCGCCAGATAAAATATGAGGATACCTGTCTTCAAAGCCATTAAGCCCAACCATATCAAGAATTTCCTTAGTTCGGGCCTTTTTGTCATCACAACACTCCTTGGTAAGTCCGAATTTAATATTTTCAGCTACCGTTAAGTGAGGAAAAAGGGCATAATCCTGAAAAACCATTCCAATTTTTCTTTTCTCAGGCTTCATGCTGAAATTATCTTCCGTAACAGTAACACCATTAATAGATATACTGCCTTTATCAGCTTCTTCAAAACCGGCAATTAATCGTAAAAGCGTGGTTTTACCACTTCCGCTTTCCCCCACCAAGGCTAAAAGTTCACCTCTTTCTACAGACAGATTAGCATCATTGACGGCATACTTTAATTTTTTACCGAATTTCTTGCTTAGATTTTTAATCGATAATACTTCCATTTTTATGTGGGCTTTTCATGAGCCTGTTTAATATGATAATAGGAACTATTCCAATCAGGATAATGATTAATGATGGAGTGGCAGACTCAGCCACCCTTTCATCACTGGCTAATTCATATGCCTTGGTGGCTAAGGTATGAAAATTAAATGGCCGCAAAATCAAGGTCAAAGGCAATTCTTTCAATATATCTACAAAAACCAATATTCCTCCTGAAAATAACGCGCTCCTGATCAGCGGGATGTTGATTTTCCATAATGTTTTCATGTTTCCTGCCCCTAGGGAATAGGAAGCTTCATCTATACCTGTTCCGGTTTTTTTAAAGGAGGCCTCTATCGGGTTAAGGGAAACAGTTAAAAACCTCACCACGTAGGCAAAAGTGAGAGCAAAGAGCGTACTGCTGAAAATTAAACCTATGCTTACACCAAACTGGCTTTTCCAAATTTCAATAAGCTGTTTGTCTAAATTTAGCAAGGGTATCATGATGCCGATGGCAATTACAGCGCCAGGTATTGAATAACCCAAAGAAGCCATCTTGGCTAATATTTTAAATGTTCTGTTTTGATGGATTTTAACAGCATATAGAATGATGACCGAGATTAAAACACAAAGTGCTGCAGCCAATAATGCCAGTCCAAAGCTATTGAGCATCATCATGAAAAAATCTGTATTAAAAACTCGCCGAACGGTATCTGCTGACCATATAATTAATTGAAAAACTGGAGCAATAAAACCGAGAAAGAGCGGGATAAAACAGACTGTAAATGCCAGTGCTTTTTTCCAGCCTTTGAGTTGATATCTTTTAAGTTTTCTTCCCAGTCTGGCTCCTTCATCAAAATGTGTTTTCCCTCTTTGCCACCTTTCTAAACTTAAAAGCAAGAGGATAAAAATCATTAATAGTCCAGATAGATTGATAGCCGCATTAGGGTCGCCCAATGAAAACCATGCCCTGAAAATACCGGTGGTAAAAGTGCTTATACCAAAATATTTAACAGCTCCATAATCGTTCAGCACTTCCATTACTACTAAAGAAACGCCTCCTATAATGGCCGGTCTGCTGATTGGCAGGGCTATTTTGAAAAATGTTCTCCAGGAAGAACTGCCTAATATTCTGGAGGCTTCCAAAAGTGTGGAGGATTGGTTCATAAATGATGAGCGTGCCACCACATATACATAAGGAAATAAAACCAATGACATCACAACGGCTACTCCCCAGAAATTCATGATGTCAATATAAGCAATTTCTATCCACCCCAGATTTCTAAAAAAACTCTGAATAGGGCTTGCATAATCAAAAATACCCGCATAAGTATAGGCGGCTATATAAGTAGGGATAGCAAGTGGTAAAATTAAAATCCACTCAAACTGTCTTCGGAAAGGTATGTCGCAGGTGCTAACAATCCATGCACTGGAAATACCAATTAATAGAGTAAGAAAACTGACAACGATTACTAGCCCTATCGAATTGAGTATATAATCACTTAAAACGGTATCCATTAAGTGATTCCATACTTCACTGGAACCGCCATCAATAAATTTAAAAAGAAGGGTGTAAATAGGCAAGCCAATGAGTAGTACCAGCGTAATTAACGCTATAGACCACCCATTGGCATATTTTTTAAATATTTTTGAGATTTTATTTTTTAGCACTATTTACTTCCAACCGGCCCTGTCGAATATCTTCACGGCTATTTCATTATTCTCACCTAGTAGCGAAAGGTTCAGGCTATCAGCTTTAAACTCCCCCCAATTTTTCAATGTTTGTGACCATTCCACATTTTTATTCACAGGGTATTCATAATTAGCTGCTGCAAAAACTTTTTGAGCCTCTTCGGAAACTAAAAACTCTATAAACTTCACAGCATTTTCTTTGTTAGGGGCATATTTAGCAACACCTGCTCCACTTACATTTATATGTGCGCCTCTGCCATCCTGATTAGGGAAAAGAATTTTTACAGCTTTTGCTATTTCAACTTCCTCTTCATTAGAAGAATTTAACATGTTTCCTAAATAATAAGTATTGGAAACAGCCACATCGCCTTCCCCTGCCACTATAGCTTTGATTTGATCACGATCGCCTCCTTTAGGGGTTCTGGCCATATTCTCAACTACTCCTTTTGCCCATTCAGCAGCTTTTTCTTCTCCTTTATGAGCAACAATTGAAGCCAAAAGTGATTGGTTATATATGTTAGACGAAGACCTGATTAAAAGTCTGCCTTGAATAGTATCGTCTGCCAATGCTTCATAAGTAGAGATTATTTCAGGATTGATTGTTTCCGGATTGTAGACAATTGCTCTGGCTCTGTATGTTAAACCAAACCATTGATTATCCATATCCCTCATATTGGAAGGAATATTTTTTGTTAAAGTTTCTGATTGTACAGGCTGTAGTAATTCAGCTGTTTTAGCTCTGTGTAATCTACCTGCATCTACTGTGATCAGAACATCAGCAGGTGAGTTTTCACCCTCT
The DNA here is from genome assembly GCA_041642185.1 of Marivirga sp. Classification (GTDB taxonomy): domain Bacteria; phylum Bacteroidota; class Bacteroidia; order Cytophagales; family Cyclobacteriaceae; genus Marivirga. The sequence continues at coordinate 210 of JBEPWY010000167.1, read as the reverse complement.
AAAGTCATTTTCTGAATTAATTCATCAGCATTTGCGCTTACTACATTAACTTTAATGCCTGTTTTTTTCTCAAAATCGGCAAATAGTTTCTGATCAGCTTCATAATGTCTATGAGTATAAACATTCACTTCATTTTGTGACTCCTTATTCCCTGAACATGCCCATAAACCCATAATAGAGAGGGCAATAATTACAATATTTTTCATTTAT
>JBEPWY010000166.1:0-7780 GCA_041642185.1 Marivirga sp. | reverse complement strand
AAACCATGGCTACAGAAACAGCTGCAGAAAATACTTCATTTCCGTCCAAAATAACATTTCCAGCCATATAACCTCCATATGACCAGCCCCAAATTCCTATTCTGTCCGCATCAACATAATCAAGCCCAGCTAAATATTTTCCCCCTGAGATTAAATCCAGCGTTTCATATTTCCCTAAATTTCTATAAGTGATTTTCTTGAAAGCCTCTCCTCTGGCTCCTGTTCCGCGCGGATCGATAACTGCAACAATATACCCTTTCTGTACCATCATTTGGTGCCAGTAATATTGAGAACCGGCCCATGCATGTTGCACGTTCTGGCTACCCGGGCCGCTATATTGGTACACAATAACAGGATATTTCTTAGACTCATCAAAATCTTTAGGTTTTAAGAGATAACCATTTAAGGCAGTACCATCTTCAATCGTAAATTGAAAAAACTCTTTGTCTACCAAGGCATATTCTTTAGCAGTTTTAGCTAAAGCGGCATTATCTTTCAAAACCTTGATTTCTTTATTCCCTTTTGTTTTATACAAACTCACCTTCAAAGGCGTGGTAGCATTATGATAGTAGCTTAAATAATATTGATAGTCATTGCTCATATCAATACGAGTGTTTCCAACTAGTCTGCCTAGGGCTTTTTTCTTTTTCCCCTTCAGTGAGATTTCATAAAAGGTCCTATCCAATGGAGAAACTTCCGTACTGATATAATATACCTTACCTGCTTTCTGATCTATTCCTACAATGTTTTCAACTTCCCAATTTCCTTTTGTTATCTGCCGAACCAGTTTTCCATCCAACTGATACATATATAGATGCTTATAACCACTTTTTTCGCTTGTATGAAGAAAGTGTTTTCCATCGTTCATATAAGTCAAATCATCATTATAATTTAGAGCAACATAAGTATCTGAAACTTCATTTAATACCACTTCCGACTCCCCTGTAGTAGCATTTGCATGCAATATTTCCATCACATTTTGCCTTCTGTTCATTCTGATAATGCTCAAAAGATTGGAATCCTGTGTCCACTGCACTCTCGGGATATATTGGTCCTTCTCTTGACCTGTATCCATTTTGGTGGTCTTATTAGTTTTTAAATCATAAACAGAAACCCATACATCGGAATTCTCTTCGCCTGCTTTAGGGTATTTATATACGTAGTTTTCAGGATAGAGCTCGCCATCATTCCATCTTTGCAAAGTATATTCCTTTACTGCAGATTCGTCCATAGTATGGAAAGCCAGTTTTTTGCTATTCGGTGACCAATAAAATGTTTTAGTAATATAAAACTCCTCCTCATATACCCAGTCTGAACCACCGTTAATGATTCCATTTATTTCTCCGTTTTCAGTAACCTGCGTTTCATTACCAGTTGCTAAATCCACTATATAAATATTGTTCTCAAACATATAAGCCACTTTTGAAGCATCGGGCGAGAAGGTTGCATACATTTGCACACCATCCGAAAGTGGTTTTAGAGATTGGTCAGCGAAATCATACACGTAATACTTGGCAGTAAAAGACCTTCTGTAAATGTAATTCACATCAGTCGCCAATAAAATTTTGCTTTCATCTTTACTGAAGCTATAACTTCTTATTTTTAATTCAGGATCCAAATCTGATCCATCCACTAAAATTTCTGTTGATTCACCTGTAGTAACGTCAATTTTCTTTACCTGATTACTTTCTAAGGCACTGTAAAAATTGCCATCGTTCATCCAATTTACATTATAAACAGATTCCTGGTTAAAAGTGCCTTTTTCATAAAGGTCTTCAATGGTGATATTTTGCTGCCCTAAAAGGCTTGTTGAGCAAAATAAGATAATAATAAGAAATATTTTTTGCATGCTTTTATTCTTTAATTTTTATAAAAGTAATAAAGCGAGGGCGAAATAAAACATTTTATGCTATCGAATGGCTGTTGGAGGGTTTGAATGGTTGAAATTAAATTGATTAATTCTTAATTGATCGTAAAAATAATTTAACTACCGAAGCTGTTGGTAAAAAATACCAACAAGGGGGAGGGTACCAAAAAATAGCCTCTGACACAAGCATTTGTTTGTCTACAAATGCTTTCAGAACTTAATTTTATTTTAAAATGAATTAAAAGACTGGCCTGGTATGAATTTAGCCACAGAATCCTCTGGAAAATCCAGAGGATTCTTTAGTTAAATGTTAAACCTTTAACCCCAGTACATTAAATAATAAAGTACCAGATGTGAAATCGAAATCAATACAATTCTGGCATAATCAACCTGTGATCTTTCTTCCTGAGGTGTTTGTTTGATTAGGTAAAATGCCACTATATAATAAGGGATCGGTAAAGCTAAAAAGACGTAATGAGGAAGCATTACTTTTCCGATGATCACTATAATAGCAGGTATCCAATATACAAATGAGACAAATCTTTTCGCTTTTACTAAATCCATTAATTCAATCCGTTTAAAGTTTTTCAAAAATTACAGCTGCACCCTGCCCCACTCCTATACACATGGTAGCCAAACCATATCTGGCATCAGCTCTTTTCTGCATTTCGTGCAATAAAGTAGCGGCAATTCTTGTACCACTGGCTCCTAAAGGATGGCCAATAGCAATGGAACCACCATTTACGTTCACAATATCCGGATTTAATTCCAAATCCTGCATACATGCGATAGATTGTGCGGCAAATGCTTCATTTAATTCAATCAAATCCAAATCCGAAACTTTTAAGCCGGCTCTTTTTAAAGCTTTTAAAGTAGCTGGAACTGGTCCTACACCCATACAATCGGGTGAAACACCAGCTATTGCCATGGATACTACCCTGGCCATAGGCTTCAAATTGAATTTTTTGAGCACCTCCTCTGAAACCACTAAACTTGCAGCAGCCCCATCATTTACTCCACTGGAATTTCCTGCAGTTACAGATCCTCCCTTTCTAAAAGCTGGGTTTAGGCTGCCCAGTTTATCTAATGAAGAAAGTCTTGGATGTTCATCTTTATCAAAAATAATATCATCTGCTTTTCTCTGAGGGATATTTACAGGTACAATTTCATTATTAAATTTACCGGCTTTATGTGCTGCATCATATTTCAATTGAGAGTTATGGGCAAACTCATCCTGAGATTCTCTACTGATTTTATATTTTTCGGCAACATTCTCAGCCGTTTCACCCATAGCGTATGGGTGATGTTTTTCGGCTAGCCGTGGGTTAATAAATCTCCAGCCAATGGTAGTATCGTATATTTCCGGTGTTCTGGAATAGGCCGCTTCAGCTTTAGCCATTACAAAAGGAGCACGGGTCATGCTTTCTACACCACCTGCAATATAGGCATCGCCTTCATTTAGCATGGTGGCTCTGCTGGCATCCATAATAGATTGCAAGCCTGAAGCGCATAATCTATTAACGGTTACTCCTCCCACTTCTATAGGTAATCCGGCCATTAAGGCTGCCATTCTTGCAACATTTCTATTATCCTCACCTGCCTGGTTAGCCGCTCCAAAAATCACATCTTCCAATAGGTTTTTATCAAAATCAGGATGACGTTCCAGCAGGGATTTTATAGCATGCGCTGCTAAATCATCCGGTCTGATGCTGCTTAATGTTCCTCCAAATTTACCAATAGGGGTTCTTGAAATATCTACTATATAGGCTGTGTTTGACATATCTTTGTTTTAAATTCATGCAAAAATACAACTTTTAACAGCAAGGAGAAAAAAAGACCCCTATTTTCTAAAGACATTAGATCAGATGTTAGAAGACGGAAGTTTGAAGTAAGGAGTCTAAAGTAGTGAAACGATAATCGATAATAAACTACAAGTGCCGGATTGCAGGTTTACCTTAATTTTTTATAAAAATCAGGGCATTTACCGGCATATTTATAGTTTTTATTTTTCTTACTTAATTTAAACCTGTAAGAAACTGAAAACTCGTTAGTAGAACCGAAGTTGCTCATGGACTGATTTAAAGTATAGTCATAACTGTAACCTATATTAAATTGATTGAATGAAAGTCCGGCAGTAAATACCATCGCCTGGTTTACCCTGTACCAGGTTCCAAAAGTCAGGATTTCATTGTTCCAATATCCACCCACATTTAGGTAACTCAATCCTGCCTGATTTTCATATATAACAGACGGAGTAATATTATATGAGCTGTTTCCTCTATTGATTTTAGAAAATGAATAAGCAACATGAGCTGTATACCTGCGAGGTAAAACCGCTTCTGAATCCGGATTAAATCTCTCTTTAGGCTGATTAATATGAGCAATATTAATGCCAGCCATTAACCGCTCTGAAGCATAAACCATTCCGATACCGACATCATACATTACTGTTTTCGATTCTCCTATACGCTCATCACTAGGATATAAAGAATTGCTTCCTGCTCTTAACTGATCTTCAAAAACTAAATTCCCCCAGTTAAAAGATTTTTGTCTGTAGGCTAATGAAATCCCTCCCCCTAAAATGGCTCCTCTATCTAAAGCAATCCGGTGCGACAAAGTAGTACCAATAGCGGAATTATTAATTACGCCGTCCAATTGGTTATCGTTCATAGCATGAACAGCCCAGCCTGAATTTTTACCTAAAGTGTTATCAAAAGAGAAAAAGGTAGAGTTAAAAGCATTAACAGCGTTCCATTGTTGCCTATGAATTAATGTAAACCGTGCGTTACCTTCTGCTCCGGCGAGCGCCGAATTAAGGTAAACAGGATTAGCATAAAACTGTGAAAAATACGCATCCTGAGAGAAAGCTGCTGGAGCAGTTATTATAAGTCCAAAACAGATAAAAAACAGAATGTATAATTTTCTCATATTGCTAGAATTTTATTATTGCATAAAATTCCACATTTATAAGAATTATTATATGAGCATAAAACCCAATTTGCTATTAGGTGAATCGCCTAATAGCAGTTTATAATTTGGTCAATTTCCCGTCTTTCATTTCGTGCCTTTCATCTGCCATGGCTGAGAGCTCCGGGTTATGGGTAACAATTACAAATGCCTGCCCCAATTCATCCCTAAGGTTGAGAAACAAATGATGCAATTCGTCTGCATTTTTAGAGTCTAAATTTCCGCTTGGTTCATCTGCAAAAACGATGGAAGGTTTATTCATTAAAGCGCGGGCCACTGCCACCCTCTGTTGCTCACCCCCACTTAACTGAGCTGGTTTATGGCCTGCCCTGTTACTAATACCAAGTACTTTTAGTAGTTCTTCCACCCGCTTATCAACTTCCCTTTTATTTTTTTTAGCAATAAAAGCGGGAATGCTTATGTTTTCTGCCGCTGTGAATTCAGGCAAGAGGTTATGAAACTGAAAAATAAAACCAAGTGACTGGTTCCGGAAATCTGCTAATTCATCTCCTTTAAAATTACTGATATCCTTATTATTTATTAATAAGGAGCCTGAATCGCTTTGATCTAAAGTGCCAAGGATATGAAGTAAAGTACTTTTACCTGCCCCACTGGGACCTACTATAGCACTGAGTTTAGCAGGGTCCACAGAAAAATCAACCCCATCCAATACCTGCAAATCATCGTAACTTTTATATATATTTTTGGCAGAAAGAATACTCATAAGGCAAAGATAATAATGTTCTACAGATGAAAGCAGAAATTAAAAAGGAAGTTTATCATGTGTTGTAGTATTTAGGTTTGGAGAGGTAAGAGTGTAGGAGATTTAGCTTTTATTTGAATGAGTTATTTAGGAATTAGGTTATTCTTTTTTCTTGAAGAACATGTTCAGGATTTTTAAATCCAAAATATTGATTGTTAATCATGTTCAGGTTGAATAATAATATATAAAATCGTACATTCGCACAAAAATTATCCAAGAATGAACATACACGAATATCAAGCCAAGGGAATACTTGAAAAACATGGGGTAACCATTCAAAAAGGAATTGTTGCTTCCACACCGGAAGAAGCTACCGCAGCTGCTAAAAAACTCAATGAAGAGACTGGCACTGATTGGTTTGTGATTAAAGCACAAATCCATGCAGGTGGAAGAGGAAAAGGTAAAGTGAAAGAGACAGGCTCTAACGGAGTAGTACTAGCCAAAAGCATGGATGAGGTACCAACCAAATCCAAAGCTATTTTAGGCGGCACATTAGTCACTCACCAAACCGGTGAAGAAGGTAAATTGGTAAGCAAGGTGCTTATTGCTCAGGACGTTTATTATCCTGGCGAAAATGAGCCAAAAGAATATTATGTTGGTATATTATTGGACAGAGCGAAAGGCTGTAATGTAATCATGGCGTCTACCGAAGGCGGAATGGACATTGAAGAAGTAGCTGAAAACACTCCTGATAAAATCTTTAAAGAGTGGATAGATCCACGCGTAGGTTTACAGGGATTTCAAGCCAGAAAAGTTGCTTTTAAATTAGGTTTGGAAGGCGATGCTTTCAAAAACATGGTGAAATTTATTTTCTCACTATATAAAGCATATGACTCTTCAGATGCTTCTATGTTTGAGATCAACCCTGTCTTAAAAACTTCTGACAACAAAATTTTAGCTGTTGATGCAAAAGTAGATATCGATGATTCTGCCTTATACCGTCAGAAAGATTTAGCTGAAATGCGTGATATTTCTGAGGAAGATCCTGCAGAAGTAGAAGCTGCTGAATCAGGCTTAAATTATGTAAAATTAGATGGTAATGTTGGCTGTATGGTGAACGGCGCCGGACTTGCAATGGCTACTATGGATATTATTAAATTATCCGGCGGGGAGCCTGCCAACTTCCTTGATGTAGGAGGTAGTGCAAATGCTGAGACAGTTGAAGCTGGATTCAGAATTATTTTGAAAGACCCAAAAGTAGAAGCTATCCTGATCAATATATTCGGTGGTATCGTAAGATGCGACAGAGTAGCAACAGGTGTAGTGGAAGCTTATAAAAATATCGGCGACATAAAAGTACCTATTATCGTTCGTTTACAAGGAACAAATGCTGAAGAAGGTGCTAAAATCATAGAAGAATCAGGCCTAAAAGTTACTTCTGCAATCGTATTGAAAGATGCTGCAGAAAGAGTAAAAGAAGCCCTTTCTTAATGAATTGGCAGTAAATAGTACAATTACAATTTTGTCAATTGCCTATTGTTTACTGTTAATTTTAATGCACCTGTAGCTCAATTGGATAGAGTATCGGATTTCGGCTCCGACGGTTAGGGGTTCGACTCCCTTCAGGTGCACTCTAAAACACTACAAATAAAAACCTCTCAAAGGACATTTGAGAGGTTTTTTTTATTTAAATAATTTCAGGATTACTCCAAATGATGATAATCCATTTCATGTTCTTCTTCTAATGCCTCTTGCACAGCTTTTGAAATCTCCCCTACTTTTTTGGTAGTTAATTCCATGCCCTTTTCAGTTTTTCGATAGAGGATATTCTTAAGCCATTCTTTTTTCATCTCATCGGAATCCTTACGGTAATGCGCGCCCCTTGATTCATTACGCATAAGAGCCCCCTTCAGTACCGCCTCTGCTGCTATCAAAATAAAATATAGATTACAGGCAATTTCCCAATCCTTGGGATTATCCGATAGCGAGTTTTTATCAGTAGATGATATTTCTTCTTTTATTTTTTCAAGCTTTTCCAATCCTTCATATAAGCCTTCTTTATCTCTCACTATGCCTGCATGTTCCCACAGTAGGTCTCGGATTTGATTTATTTTACGCTTAGGATCATGCGCCATCAAACTAATAATTCTCTCATCTACATCTTTTATTTTCTTTTCGAGCACATCCTTAGAAACTGCAGGATCATCTATTGAATCTACAATCTTGCTAAGATGCTTACCGAA
>JBEPWY010000165.1:0-7783 GCA_041642185.1 Marivirga sp. | reverse complement strand
CTTCCTTTAGAAGCAAAAAGTAGTGTTAAACTAACTGCAAATATACCCTTATTACAACTTACCGATTTTAACAGGGAAAAACTGATTAAAGAAAATAAACTTTCCGCCGACAGCTTAATTGTTAATGTGGCTAATGCTGATTTCCAATGGCTGAATAAAGTTGGAGATAAAATTATTAAAGGCGAAAAAAAATCAAAAAAAGAAAAGGAGAATTTTACTTTTGATATCAATACCGCTCAAATCAAGATAAAAGGCTCTACTTTAAAATTAGAGAATGAAAAGAATGAAGTTTCCAACTGGCAAAATAGGGAAACAAGTCTGACACTAAAAGACTTATCCTATCCGAAGGATAAATCTCCATCTGTTTTTTCAGGCGTTTACGTAAAAGATTTTGTGGTTGAGAATGTCTATACAAAAAATGTATCTTTTAGTGGGAATACACTTATATTAAAAAATACTTTTTATAACAGTAAAAATAAAAAAGGAGAAATTGAAAATTTTAGTTTTGAAAAGAGAGATAAGTCATCAAGAGCCAACATACTGAATGTTAAAATTAATAATTGGGATGCCTTTAAATATGTGGCAACAAACGAGCTTCATTTTGGTAGTGTGTTAAGCAGCAAAACTGACTTGTTTTTGACAATTAAAAATTCTGATGAAAAAGCATTCAAAAATCAGCATTTTTTACCATTTAAAAAGGTGAAAATTGATCAGTTGACTTCAAAAAATATAAATCTGAATGTTTTTCATGAAGAAAAAGATCGAAATTTCCATGTGAGACAGGCAAATTTAAAAATTAACAGTGTCAATCTGGATTCAACTATATTTATTAAAAGCCTACATAAAAATATCGCTTCCTTATCATTTAATGGAAAAGATTATAAAGAAGACATAGGTGATAATTACACTATTAACGCAGGTAATTATGCCTTTTCTTATCCAAAATCGACACTTTCGGCCTATGACATAAAAGTAAAATCCCGTTATGACCGCTTTAAATTTAGTGAACATATCAAATACCAAACAGATTGGTTTGATCTGAAATTTGCTTCGTTAAAATTATCAGGAATTGACATAGATAAATTGATCAATGAAGAACTTTACGTTGAAAAAGCAACTGTAGAGAAAGCTGAATTTACGGTACTTCGCGATCTTAATGTACCTTTAGATACTACTAAATATGTACCCTTACCACAGGAGAGTTTACGGAAAGTTAACTATCCGTTCAAAATAGACACTATTTCAGTAAGTGCAGATATAAAGGTTTTTATATTACCAAAAGATGGTGGAGGATTAGGCGTTATTTCTTTTAATGAATTGGAAGGAGCTATTTACGGATTGAGTTCTTTACCCTCAAAGCATACCCTACACTTAATAGCAGAAGGTAAATTAAATAATTCCGGAGATTTTTGGGCAGCAGCAGAATTCCCCTTTCCATCCAAGAAAAGTGAATTTACTTTAAGAGGGTATGTAGGCCCTATGGATATATCCACATTAAATGACATGTTGATACCAATAGCGGCAGTAGAAGTTAGATCCGGTATAAATGAAGAGCTTACTTTTAATTTAAAAGGAAACAACGATTACGCCAAAGGAGCTATGAGCTTTAGGTATAGTAAATTAAAAGTTAATATTTTAGATCGTAAAACATACAAATCATCAGGCCTCAGTAATAGTTTAAGAACCTTCTTTGCTAACAGCTTTGTAGTAAGAGGCCGAAACCCTAATTTCTTCAAGTTGAATGAAGGAGTTATTTTCTTTGAAAGAAACAAAAGCAGGTCTGTTTTTAACTTCTGGTCCAAATCATTATTAAGCGGTGCAGTCAGCAGTATTGGCATCAGCAAAAATGAAGGTGAAGCGGAAGAATATGAAGAAGAAGGAATAGACTAAAAGAAGTGTAGTTACATTAAATGACTGAATCAATTTACAAATCATAAAATTCAAAAAATTGAAAGACATTCTTTTATTCATATCTGCGGCCTTTTTTGAAATTTTTGGATGCTATACCTTTTGGCTTTACCTGAGATTGAACAAATCAATTTATTGGTTGATGCCTGGCATAATTTCCCTGATCCTTTTTGCATTTCTACTCACTAAAATACAGACTGAATTTGCAGGTAGAGTTTATGCTGTATATGGGGGTATTTATATAGCCTCCTCACTCTTATGGCTTTATTGGGTGGAGAACACAAGTCCTGATAAATGGGATATTATTGGAGCAACTGTTTGTATTGCTGGCGCAATGATTATTCTTTTTATGCCAAGATGAGAAAGGAATTTACTCAGCAAGTATTATTAATTTTTTATAAGTAGTTATCTTTAAGAAATAAACCCAAAACACTTTTAAGCATGCAGCTGACCAGGGAGCAAGAGGCTATTATCCAATCGAAAGGCAATATAAAAATTAATGCTGTGGCCGGTTCCGGAAAAACCACAACAGTTATTGAATATGCTAAAAGCAGGCCTGCCAGCTCAAAAATATTATACATCGCATTTAATAAATCTGTTAAACTGGAAGCTACCAGGAAATTTGCAGAAAAAGGTTTGCACAATGCTATAGTAGAAACTGCTCATTCCCTTGCCTATAAAAGAATTGTCAGAAAAAACGGGTACAAATTGAGCCCAGGCTATAAAACCCATGAAATAGCAGACCTTTTGGGTTTAAAAGGCGATGGTGAGAAACACGCTGAATATATTGTGGCCAACCATATCATTAAGTTCATTACCTATTTCTGTAATAGCGATAAAAAAACAGTACAGGAACTTAACTATAGGGATATAGTTACCGATAAAAAAGCAAAAGCCTTTGTTAATAAATTCTATAGCTATATAGAAAAGCAAACGCGTATTCTGCTGGCAAAAATGAATAAAGGTGAGATTGAAATTATACATGATTTCTATCTGAAAAAGTTCCAGCTGGCTAATATCGAGCTCGGCTTCGATTACATACTTTTTGATGAGGGTCAGGATGCTTCAGCTGCTATGTTGGATATTTTTTTAAAGCAGAAAGCCGTAAAAGTAATTGTTGGTGATACCCACCAGCAGATTTACGGCTGGAGGCATGCTGTAAATTCACTGGAGAAAGCAGATTTTAAAACTTTTCATTTATCAACGAGCTTCCGTTTTAGCACACCCATTGCTGATTTGGCTGTTAATATTTTGGGCTGGAAGAATCATCTGACAACATGTAAGCCATTTAAAATAACAGGGAAAGGCAGCACCAAAGAAATAAAAAGCAAGGCTATACTGGCCCGCACAAACCTGGGGCTTTTATTACGAGCAATTGAGTATATTCAAGAAAATAAAAAGCTGAAGAATTTATATTTCGAAGGTAATATCAACTCCTATACTTATGCTGATGATGGCACTTCCTTATATGATGTGTTGAGCTTATCCAATGGTCGCCATCATTTGGTGAGGGACAAACTGATCAAACAGATGAAGAACCTGGAAGAGCTGGAGGAATATACTAAAAAGACCGAAGATGTGCAGCTGGGGATGATGATAGAAATTGTAAAAGAATACGGTAATGAAATCCCTGAAATCATTAAATCCATTAAGGAAAAACATGTTGCCAAGGATGATGAAAAAGAGCAGTCAGAAATAATTTTTTCCACCGTACACAGGTGCAAAGGAATGGAATATGATGAAATTGAACTAGTGAACGATTTTATTACAGAAGAGAAGCTGGAGAAAGCAAGTAAGGATAAAGATCCAGATATTGCCAAACTTAATGAGGAAATCAATCTATTGTATGTGGCCATTACCAGAACAAGGAATTTACTTCATATACCTGAAAAACTTGTCCCTGAAAATTTCCCCACATCCCCACAAATTCAGTTGGTAACTAGCCCTGAAGAGGAAGAGACTGAAAATAATATACAAAAGCTCAATAAGGCTCTAAATATTTCCACTTATACAGCTGGGAAAGTAAAAAAAGACATGAACAAAACAGTTTATCAACCCTGGACGCCTGAGTTGGACGAAGAGCTTAGTGTGATGTATTGCCAGGAAAAAAGCACCGAAGAAATGGGACAACATTTTAACCGCTCAAGAGGCGCTATCCGCTCCCGCATCAGAAAACTTGATCTGGTGAATCTTTACGGCACCAGGTAAGATTGTAAAAGTATACTCAGAAATTTAGTCCAATTTTATCAATATTCTGGTGTTTCAACCTATAAGGATATTAAATATTTAATTGATTACATTCAACCTGAAGTAGTGAGATTCGTTAACGAATTTTAAATAACCAACTATCATTCAAAAAAAAGGAATATGAGAAATTTAATAATAATACTAGGCATGCTATTTATTTTTACAGCATGTAATACAAAAGTAAAGAAAGAAAATGAAACCTTAAAAGCGGAGAATGCGGAATTGAAGGAAAGAGTTGATTCACTAAGTGATTTAAGCCAGGAAAGAAAAGCTTCTATTGAAAATTATCAGCAAAGATTGGCTGAGATTGATAAAAATCTTGCTGAAATCACTGCTGACCAATCCATGGTATCTACCTTACAAGTAGATTTGGAAGAAGTTGAAAGTAAAGAGGCAGCTGAAGCTATTAACCAGAGAATAGCCAATATGCGCACTTTAATGGAAAGTTCAAGAAATAAAATTATGGCTTTGGACAGATCATTGAGTCAGCTACGAACACAATCAGGTGCTAAAAGTGAGGAGATTGAGAGTCTGGAACAACAATTAGAAGATGCCAGCCAGGATTTAATCGACAAGCAAGAGGAAATTACCGAGCTATCTGAGTCACTTGAACAACGATTGGCAGAATTAGGGCAACAACTGGAAGAGGAAGTTTCCATTTCTGAAGATTTAAGGAGAAACCTAAACAGGGCTTATTATTACGTAGGCGATTCTAAAGAATTAAAAGAGAAGGAAATTGTAACCAAAGAAGGTGGTTTTATCGGTTTAGGCAGAGTAAAAGTAATCAATGCCAATGCAGCTGATACCCTATTCAGTAGAGCAGATAAAACAGAATTAGAGACTATTTTACTTGATTCAAAAAAAGCAAACCTTGTTTCTAATCACCCTGAAGGTAGCTATGAGTTTGTAGAGGCTAATGATAATATTGAAAGAATCAATATCCTTGATCAGGATGAATTTTGGAAAGAATCTAATTACCTGGTAATTGAGGTGAACTAAAACCAGGAACTTAGTAAAGATCTGGATTAAAAAGAAACACCGGTCATAGCTAATTGTCCGGTGTTTTTTATTAATTAAATTTTAGTTCTGGATATCCCCCTTTTTAAATTTGCAAAAATTTATTTTATAAATTAATAACAATTAAAACCACTTTGACGTAATTGCGGCAATTATTTTGACTGCTTATTTATCTTTATATGTTTATTTCTATTCTATTAGTAGTTCTAGGGTTTGTTCTGTTAATTAAAGGTGCCGACTGGATGGTAAACGGTGCGACAGCACTGGCCAAAAAGAAAAAAATATCAGATTTAGCTATTGGTTTAACTATTGTGGCTTTTGGAACTTCTGCCCCGGAGCTGGTAGTAAACTCAATTGCTTCTTACCAGGATCAGTCGGATATTGTATTTGGAAATATAATTGGCAGCAATAACTTCAATTTATTTTTTATACTTGGGATAGTGGGTCTTATACTACCTATCACTGTTCAATCCAGCACGGTATGGAAGGAAATACCCATTTCATTTATCGCTGCTTTATTGGTGCTTGGCCTCTCCAATACTTTTCTTGGGCAAGAAAGTCTTTTACTTTCCAGGCTGGATGGAGCTTTGCTATTTATCATGTTCGGGCTATTCCTATTTTATGTTTATAAGCAAATGAAGAAGGATGACACTATTCCTCAACAGCCAGAAATTTCTGCGCCTGTGGAGGGTAAGTCAAATCATAAGATATGGGGACTTATAACTATTGGTTTAGCCGGCTTGATTTTGGGAGGAAAATTAGTGGTTGATAATGCTATTGAAATAGCCACTTATTTAGGAATTAGCAAAAAAATTATCGGATTAACCATCATTGCCGCAGGCACTTCCTTGCCAGAATTGGTAACTTCAATAGTTGCCGCATTAAAAAAAAATAGTGATATAGCCATTGGTAATGTAATAGGCTCCAACATCTTCAATATTTTTCTTATCCTGTCCTTAAGCTCTATCATAAGCCCTATAGATTTCAACCCAAATTTTAATATGGACATCTACCTGCTTTTAGGCGGTACATTGTTTCTTTTTATTGCCATGTTTCTAGGCACAAGGAAAAAACTGGATCGTTGGGAGGCTGCTCTGCTCCTGCTTACTTTTATAGTATACACAGCCTACCTGGTGGGGAAAGAGTTATAAGAAGCGTTAGTAATTAATTGAAATTAAATAACTCTTCAATTTTAGATTTCAATTAATTTTTGGAAGAATATAATATTCCACCCCAAACTAGAGAAGAAATAAAGGCTAAAGAAGAGCTTTTGGAATAGTAATCTCCCTGTTTTTTAAAAACAGTTCGGAAAGCTGTTTCATTACACCAAGCTTAAAGGTATATTAACATTCAATAAGCTTTCCTAAAACATTAAAGGCTACAAAATGAACAAATACATTACTATTGCCGTCTTTCAATATCCGCATGAAGCGCATATGGTCAAAAGCAAATTAGAGTCTGAAGGGATTATGGTGTTTTTAAAGGATGAACTTACTGTACAATCTCATAACTTCCTTTCCAATGCAGTGGGTGGTGTTAAACTTCAGGTTAGCTCAGCTGATGTGGAAGAAGCCAATTTGATATTAATAGATATGGGTATTAACCCGGCTGTTTCTGAGCCTGATTCCGGTTTGGGGGTAGTATCTTGGTCAGAAAAATATATGGACAAAATTCCACTGTTCAAAAAATGGCCTCCAGAAGTGCGGTTGATCTTTTTTTTAGGATTAATTATGGTTGCAATAGCATTGCTTGCTTTATTAGGATTAATGTAGACCAGCTAATGGTATGAGCTATTCAGTGCTCAAAATAAGGAGATTCCTGAATTTCCCTCCTTAGTCGGGAAATTCAGGAATGACGAGATGGTAAGCCGATATTTGTGCATCATACTGTAGAACAAATCATTCAATAGAATATTTCTCACTTTAATATTACTTATCAGGATATACCCTTATATAACTAAATAATATAACAGGTTATTACCTGACAATTTATTTGTTTATGTCAAACTTTAACCTTACTTTTATTTTATATACAATCAGGTTAATATAGACCAAATGAATAAAAAGAAAATCCAAATAGATCAACTAGAGTCGCGAATAATTCGATTTTCACATGCTCGCGAATTACCTAATCCTCCCACGGGATGGATAAGAGCTGTTCGACTGGCACTTGGGATGTCATTGCAACAACTTGCAAATAAATTAAAAAAAACAAAGCAAAGTGTTCAGGAAATTGAGATGAGAGAAAAGGAGGATTCAATAACACTCAGATCATTAAGAGAAACCGCAAGTGCATTAGATATGGAACTTGTTTATGGATTTGTTCCAAAGGATGGTTCATTAGAAAAATACATCGACAAAAAAGCTCGTTCACTAGCCAAAAACATAGTTTACCGAACTTCAAACAGTATGAAACTCGAAGATCAGGGAAATACGAATCAGCGACTTGAAAAAGCGATTGAAGAACGAACTATAATTATCAAAAGAGAACTCCCAAAAGCCTTATGGGATTAGATTTAGCATACATCAATGGACAAACACCATTAGATGAAGATGAAAAAGAAGGTCTATTGATCCCTACAATTGCTACAAGGGAAGAGTTAGATGAATTT
>JBEPWY010000164.1:0-7939 GCA_041642185.1 Marivirga sp. | reverse complement strand
TTTATGCAACAGGAATATTCCGAAGCTCTTAAAATGTACTTTAAAAGTTCTTCGAAAAAGGGTTTTCGACCTGAAATTAACCTCAAAATTGCCAGATGCTATTATTACCTTAAAAATTATACTCAAGCAGTACAATATTATGAGAAAATAAAGCCCGTTAATTTAAATCCTTCAAAAACTGATTTATTTTATTATGCTGAGGCTTTGGCCAGCTTATCTTGTTATAAAATGGCTATAGAAATTTATCAAAGATGTTTATTAGCAGAGCCTGATAATGAAATGCTCATGAAAAAAATATGGAGGCTTCATAATATTCAATTCCTTTATGATGATTCGATTCATTTTGCAATTAAGGAAGTACCAATTAATACCGACTTTAGCGAATTAGCGGCCTACCCTTATCAGGAAGGCATCGTTTTTCTATCCAATATAGAAATTACAGGAGGAGTACAGAAATTAAATGCCATAAATAACACCCCCTTTTACCGCTTATTTTATTCGGACATAATTAATGATTCTTTGGGCAATATTATTAGTTATGAAAAGCCGGTTTTGTTTGACAAAATTTTTAAGAATAAGTACCATATGGGATCTGTAGCATTTTATCAGCATGGGCAAAAAATGGTATTTACAGCTACAGCTGAAAAGAATAAATCTGGAAATAACAGGACATTGCAGTTGTTTTTTTCTGAAAAAACAGAAAATAATTGGCATATAACTGCCTCTTTCCCATTTAATAGTTTTAAATTTTCCAACAGTAATCCCTCAATAACCGAGGATGGTAAATTCCTGTTATTTAGTTCTGATAAATCAGGAGGCTATGGAGGAAAGGATATTTACAGCTCAATATTTGAGAATGGGAGCTGGTCAGAACCTGAGAATCTTGGTGATGAAATCAATAGCAGAGAAGATGAGTTGTATCCATATTTAATGAAAGAAACGCTCTATTTTTCATCTAATGGCCATCCTGGACTTGGTGGATTGGATGTTTTTAAAGCGGAATACCATAATGGAAATTATAGTGCTGTTGAGAATATGGGGTACCCTCTCAATTCCAGCTACGATGATTTCGGGATATATATTGATACATTAAATACAAGTGGGTACATCACTTCTAATCGTAAAAATGGAGGCTATAATGATAATCTTTATGCATTCGAAATGGATTTGCAAACTTACCCTTTAAAAGTAGAAGGGGTGTTAAAATATATAGAACATAACTGGTTAGACTCCTCCAATCTTAAGACTCTTTCCGACGTAAGCCTATTTCTTATAGATAATGAAAGAGGCATCAAAGTGACGGAAACTGTTGCTGACAGTAATGGTAATTTTTCATTCATTGTTCCTTATTTCAGTAAGTACAAATTACAGGTAGTAGGGCCAGAGATTGAAGGATTAGTAAGCTTTGAAGTAGCTAAGCATAAAAAAGTGAATGACAAATATGAAATAGTTATTGTCCATGATGATTTTAAAAGTACCATAACCAACCCCACAGCAAATGATTAGGGAACTTAATCAAATATTATCTCATCCAAACCTTACAAAAGGAATATTATTAATATTTATCATAATATTTATATTCACAGGAATTACATCTCCTATAAAAGCTCAGGACAAGCAAATGATCCAGTTAAAAGCTTTTAACCAGGAACTTCAAGCTTATGGAAATATAAAAATAGCTGTTAATGGAAAAAGCTATGTTCAGCTTAATAATAAAGGCACTGGATTTATAGAGCTAGGAAAGGAAGATTTACCTGTTAAATCAATTGAAGTTGGAGGCAAAAATCTTGAAGCAGCTTCATGGAATCTTAGCAAGGGGATTCTGGAAATTGTTATTAGAACTAAAAGTTATCGTGTCGTATCGGTGAAAGTCAAAACTTCAGAAAATAAAATTTTAGGGGATACCAAAGTTACTTTTAACGGAATTAAAGAGATTAATACTACAACTAATTTAGAAGGGTATTTCGATTTGCCACTTGCCTTAAATGAAGAGATCAATGAAGCTAAGCAATTTGAAATTACTGGATACAATATTAATGGGATAAGATTATTGGATGGTGATTATGTGCTTTTAGCGGATAAGATAAAAACAACAATTCCTGTCAAGAAAAATAACTCGAAAGATGAGAATTATCTTAAAGATTTTGATATCACTAAGCTGGACTCTATTCAATCTTTAACCGTTTTTTATGCTATTTTCAAAACTTACCAGATAGAAAATTTAAGTCCGGAAATAAAAAATAAAGTGGACGCTAAATTTCAAGCTCTTGTAGGAGACTTAAAAGACTCACTTAAAATAAATGGCGAGTCAATAATTTTGGACATTACAGATACAAGCTATGTGAAGGATGATATTATAAAACTTAGTTCACAAGCCAAAAGAGAGAGAGATTTGTTAGTGCAGCAGAAAAATGAATTTGAGAAAAAAATTCAACTTGTTCGTAAAAAGTTAAGCGAAGGATTTGATAACCTTGCCAAAGAGAAAAGAGAGGAATTGTTGAAAGAGATTAACCAGCTAGAGGATCTTTTAGTCAATAATGAAAGCCAATTCTATAAAAACCGCAACAGCTATCATGATATCATTAATAGTCTTAAAAACCAATTTTTTGATTTTGAAGAGTTGGAGAGTAAACTTTCAGTGAGTGAAGAAGCCCGTTTAAGAGAGCAGGAAATCTTTCAAACCCGTTTATTTATTATATCAGTAGTAGCAGTTTTATTTATATTACTGGTGATTTTATTGATTTATTTTAGTTTAAGGTTAAAAAAACAGAAAAAGGTGATAGCAAAAGCCAATGTGGAAGTGCAACACATCAATGAAAACCTTGAAACTATTGTTTATGAACGGACTAAATTGCTTGAGGAAACTTATAAAGAACTGGATACGGTATTGTATAGGGCCTCGCATGATATGCGTTCGGCAGTTTGTTCTATAGAAGGGTTATGTAATATTGCTTATAGCACCTCAGTAGAGCCTAATCAGGTTATTGATAGAATAGTGAAAACCAATAACCAAATGGATAAACTGCTAAAAAAGCTAAGTACAATCAGTGAAATCCATCAACCCGGAGCTTTTTCAAAAATTAAACTTAAAAATACAATTCAGCACATTCATAATCATTTTAAACCTATTATTAAGGAAAATAATATAAATTTTGAAATTAAATGTGCTGATGACATTGAAATTAATACTATTCCAGATTTATTGGAAATAATTATAACTAACTTAATTGAAAATGCTTTATACTATTGCATCATGAAAGATTCCAAGGATCATCAGGTTTCTTTACATGCACATACAACTGAAAAGGCATTAATCATAAGTGTATTTGATAATGGGGTGGGTGTTGAAAAGGAAATTACGGATCAACTTTTTGATATGTTCTACAGAGGCTCAACACACTCTAAGGGGAATGGATTGGGTTTGTATATCGTTAGAAAATCTGTTAAGGTGTTAAACGGAAATGTAACTATTGAATCTGAACCAGGTGAATATTCAAGGTTTGTGATCGAGTTGCCTTTAACTGGAGCGGAGGAACATTCATTTGACTTTTTAATGTACAGAGAGGAATTTTTCCAAAAAAGGAGAAACCCTGAATCCATTGAACTTGATAGCAAGTCTGTTAAGGATGTAGCTTAAAATATTTGAAGGCACTGATTGGTATGCAATCAAAACGATTCAGATGTTTATTCTCTTTTATAGTTTATAGGATCAGATATAAGCAATTCAATTCTTAATTAATACTAGGGTTTCATAGTCTTGTAGCCAGATAAAAACCTCCCTCAATTGAAAAAAATAATCCAGGTACAAATTGCTATATACCCTGGATTACCTAAACCTTAAATAGTTAGTTCATACGTTATTAATTAGGTTAGACCATTTTCTCTTAAACCTCAACAGTATTTTCATTATCTGAACTAATTTTTATGTCTGTTTCCATTAATTTTTTAAACCTATTAAGGTCTTCCCTTACCATTTTTTTAAACAAAGGATTTAAAAGTTTGGCAACATTAGTACCCACTTCTCCTTCAGGAGCACGATAAGAAATAAATGTTTGTACCAAAGTCGAATTATTAGAAGGAATATCTTTAAATCGCACTTCACCGGCATTATTTATCTCCGAACCCGGTAATGATCTCCATGCGATCATTTCATTTTCAATTTCATCTGTTATTTGAGCATTCCATTCTATTGAAGCCATGTCGCCAAAAGCTGATGCTTTCCAACGTGATTGATTAATACCTGTTTGGGTCACTTCTTCCAGATGCTTCATGAAATTAGGGAGATTTTCAAGATTTCTCCAGTAATCGTATAACTCTTTTCGTGGTTTGTTGATAATTAGGCTGCTGCTTAAATTAATAGTCTTTCCATCACCGCCTGCAGTATCACGGCCGATAAATTCATTGACAGGGCAATAAGCTGTAGCACCTCTATAGACTAAAAACGCGCCACCCAAGGCTGTTAATATGCGAGGTACGGAAAATTTTCTTAACCCGTACCACATCAATAAACCGCCTGCACTAGCAGATACTATACGCTCATTGGTGCCTACGTTAATTTGACTAGAACCGAAATTAGGTGTGGAAACCCTGTCGGTTCTAAGTAATCTTTTGAGTCTTGAATTGAATGATTCCATAATGAATGATGTTAATTATAAGTTTTTAACTATAAAGTATTTTTTGTTCGATTAAACAGCTGTTTAACTGTAGCTTTCAAGGCCGTAATAATTTTTTTTCAATTAAAATATATATCCATAGAAATGGAGCTTTAAAACTTAATTTTATTGCTTTTTTAATCGCAATTATGCCTTTACTGCTTTTTCATTTTTTGAAAACTCTTTCTTTCCTTTTTCCATAATTTCTTTAAATCTGTTTAAGTCTTCTTCGACCATTTCTTTGAAAACCGGATTTAATAGTTTAGCCACATTAGCTCCCAACTTACCTTCGGGCGCACGGTAAGATATAGTAGTTCTTACCACCGTACCATTTCCTTCTGGATCGTCATGAAATCTCACTTCTCCTGCATTGTCAATTTCTGATCCGGGCAAAGAGCTCCAAATTATAAACTGATTTTCTTTTTCTTCTATTATTTGTGCATCCCATTCAATTGACCCTAGATTAGCAGGAACAGCAGCTTTCCAATGTGATTGCATCTTATTGGTTTGAGTTACCTCTTCCAGATGCTTCATGAATTTGGGTAAGTTTTCTAACTTTCTCCAATAGGCATATAATTCTTTACGAGGTTTTTTTATAGTAGATCTACTTTGAATCACAATAGAGTCAGCATTTTTCTTAGCTGTATCAATACCGAGGTATTCATTAACTCTACTATGACCTGTAACACTTCTGTAAATTAATGAGGCGCCTGCAAGTGCTAAAGTCGCGCCTACAAGAGACTTTTGCTTTATTCCGTACCAGCTAAGTAAGGACCCGGCAGTTGCGGAGATAACACGGTCTGTAGTTCCCACATTTATATGAGTTGATTTATTAGCTGGATCTATATTTCCTTTATTATTTAATAATCTGCTCAAGGTTGAATTAAATTTATTCATTATATTAATAGTTTAAGTGTGTGGTTTAATTAAAAATGGACATCATATTTTTTTAGGTCTGACACTCCGAATCCTACAAGTAAAAAATTAAAGTTGCAGAATACCCTACTAATGTTAACGTTTGGAAAAATAGTGTGTTACGATAATGTTAGTTTAATACTTATTTTACTACCTAAACAAATATTCACCTAAACACTTCTTTACTCAAAATCTATTCACTTCAATAGACCAATGAATTTCATTTCAAATGAACAGTTCCACTGAATTTCTTTACAAGTTTATTCAATTTAGGATTTATATAAGAGCGGCAAAATGGCTTGTCTGGATTGGAATAATAATAATTTAAATAATCTTCCTGATTGCGCTTAAATTTTTGATAAGGCAGTACCTGCGTAATAATGCTTTTCTCAAAATCATTCTGTAATACAGCGATTACAGCTTTTGCGTCCTTCATATGTTGTTCTGAAAAAGTATAAACAGCAGATCTGTATTTACTGCGCATGGAGTGCTCAGCAGTACAACTATGGGTATGTAAATGAACTCTAATAAGTGTTTTTAAATCAATTTTGTCCGAGTCGAAATGTACAATTACTGCCTCGGAAAAATTATCCAGAGGCACATTTGAACCAATCCAGCCTTGTTCCACTTCGGTAACACCAATCAACGTTTGAAAAATGGCCTCAGTGCACCAATGACAACTTCCTCCAAAACCAACTTTAATTGTTCTATTCATAAGCTAACCTTTAGGAAAGAAAAAACCTTTTATCGAGTTTTAGTTCTAATAATTATATACGATATCTGGTTTTGAGTCATTCAGGAGAACCTTTTCAAGTGTCTCTAATGAGGTGAAATTGCTATATTGAGTATGTCCACTCCTCCACTTAAGAATTAATACCTCTCCCTCGTTAAACGTTCACCTTCGCTGTTATAAGTCTTCCAAACACCAGTTTTCTTATCATCTTTGTACCTACCTTTTACAATCATATTACCAACGCTGTCATAATGATAATATCTCCCGTGTTTTAAGCCATCTTTCAATGATACCTCAAATTTCATTTGCCCATTTGGATACTCCTCACTTAATGTTTTACTATTAAAATCCTCAGGAAGAATATTTTCAATTGATATAATATCATCCTCTGAGGCTTCTTCACTTTCTAATTCCTTGTCCTCTATAAAATTACTTTCTTCAACAAGTTTAATCCAACCGTTTATTTGTTCATGGTTGAGGTAATTCATTTGAAGTTGGTGACGGAGCAGCTCTCCTTTGGTGGTAAACTGAAATGCGGACATGGGGAAACTTTTTATATAAACCTTATGAGGAGTCAAATCTTTCCAGCTTTCTTTGTCCAAAATTCGTTGCGCATCATTTAATACCTCTTCCGCACTAAGGTAAATAAAAAGGTTAGATTCAATAGCAAAATTCTCCATCAGGTGAGCATATTCCTGTGTGTTATCCAAAGTATGGTTTTCCTGAACAGCAGTGATGATCTTCCCAAGGGTTTTTGGGGAATTGCTAAAAACCACGTAATCTTCCATAATGGTATAATAGGGTTTATCGATATCCGCAAAAGCTTTACCGAACATCAGTTTAAAGAAACCTTTAATGGAGAGATAATGAATTTCGTGATCTTTATAATTTACTCCTCTAAATTTAACAGGTGTCTTTTTCCTGATTTGTTCTTTAATAAAATCCAGGTTTTTTTTGGCATCTCCGGCATCTGAATGTTTAATGGCCACTGCCAGTTCTACCTTATTTTTATCACTATTGGAATTGAGCTGAATAAGGGCGATTTCATTATCCATCCAACTTAAAAAATTGTCCTTTATAGATATCTTAAGGTACTTCTCTACTTTCTCTTTGCTTTTGATATAATCCTCTCCATCTTCCTCCTCCATTAATACCTTTTCCATTTGTTTATAAAAGCGCTCTGCATCATCAAACCCCAGACTCATAAAATAGGAAGCATTATCCGGTACTATTGTACCGGCTTCCACTTCACCTTCGCCCGAATTGATCAGCGCCGTCAGCAGGTTAGGTCCATTCTTTTTTATACTTGAAAAGCCTGTTATTGAAATATATTCATCTGTTGCATCCATTGTTAATCCGCTGTATTTTAACGGATTAAGCATTCCTAGCTCTGCCTCTTCTCCAGGGCTCATAAATTGTTTTAAAAATTGGGTTAAATGATCATATTGGATATACATTTTAATGCCATCACCACCCATTTGTTTGCTTACATCTATAAAGTCGAGGTCTCTGATCAACACAGGCTCATCTATCTGGTCAATCGATTGCTCTACCAATGTGTGGGTAGATGAAATTATCAACAGATTTTCACGGATGCTCAGATAATAGGTGGTAGGGGAATCGTCGAAGGCAAATTCTA
>JBEPWY010000163.1:0-7944 GCA_041642185.1 Marivirga sp. | reverse complement strand
TACTGGCTTCCTCTAACCCGGCCAAATCGGAAACAGGAAATTCTGCCCATCCTAAACTGGATCCAGCTAAATCTGCAACCCAAATATTGAGGAATTCCTCAGCAGGCCAGTAGCTCTGTGAACTTAAAATACTTCTTTCACTATAACTATAGTTGTTTTGGTTGCCATATACCCTTTTAATCCCTGTAGTCTCAAGTCCTTCCGGATTTTGTTTAGCATAAACAAACTCTATTTCAGCATTTGCTGCCAGGGGTTTAAATTCTGCTAAAGTTTCAGTAGTATCGCTGTTTAACCTTTTAAAATCTTTATTGAGGGTGGCTAATTGCCGGTCAATTCTTTCCTTTGAAAGATTTGTTCCTGTACCCAAGGGCTCTCCTTTGTGAATGATATGGAATACAACAGGGATTTGAATTATTTGCTGTTTCCCGAAAGACTGTAAATGATCGGAACGATTTGCTTTCCGAATTTGAACCTTTTCCTGTAGCCATTTCTCAAATTGATCTGAACTGAAACCAGCATTTTGTCTTTCCCTTTCCTCCAGTAATTCCGGTACAGGGCATCTTTGAGCAAACCCTGTGTTTGAAGTGTAGATACAAATAAATATCAGAACTGTTGCTTTTATAATCCATACTGGTAGAAAAGCGTAGCTGTATTTATGCATGGGGTAATAGATTTATTTATTAAAGCTGGTTCTTGAATTAAAATACAACCTGAAATAACAGGTAATATTTCAATCTAAATTTAATAAAAAATATTCTTATTATCATACGTTAATCCACATCATTTCGTGTTAATATATAAAATATTTATTCAAAATTATTTCATGTGTATTGATAATGTTTTTATAGGTTACAACTTGTGATGCATTAGCGTTTGTCCCAAAGGGATTCCTTCGGGAGGATTTGTTACAAATTTTATTCCTACCAGAGGCAAGTAAGCTATCTCCCGTTGCCCAGATAGTTATTGGGGTTAAGGTGAATAAAATTTATGCTCATTTCATTGTCTCAGGCAATTTTGCATTTGGGTCATCAGCAGAGGTAATATTTATAGCCTCTACAACTGTTATTTCGGGAACTGATTTCTTAATAGCTTCTTCCACACCTGCTTTTAAAGTCATGGTAGACATAGGGCAACTCCCGCAAGCACCCAATAATTCCAGTCTAAGTAATCCATCCTTTACATCCAAAATCCTTACATCGCCACCATCGGCCTGTAAGTATGGGCGGATGGAATCTAATGCTTTTTCTATTCTTTCTAATAATTCCATAGGATCAATTAATCATTTCAACTTTTGTTGTCCCAGCTACATTTGCGTTTCTTATGGCTATCTGTCGGGCTAGTTTTTCAGATATATCTTTAAAAGCATCTGAAGTCACACCTTCTTTCATAGATGCTGGGTAACCACTATCTCCACTTTCGCGGATTGATTGCACCAATGGTATATGACCTAAAAAGGGAATGTCATATTTTTCACAAAGTTTATTTCCTCCACCTTCACCAAAAATAAAATATTTATTTTCAGGAAGCTCTTCAGGAGTAAAATAAGCCATGTTTTCTACCAGACCTAAAATTGGCACATTAATTTGGGGTTGCTTAAACATCCCAACAGCTTTTTGAGCATCTGCAAGTGCCACTTTCTGAGGGGTAGTTACAATAACGGCACCTGTTACCGGAATGGTTTGTACCATAGTAAGATGTATATCACTGGTTCCCGGAGGTAAATCAATCAACAAATAATCAAGCTCACCCCAATCTGTATCTCCGATAAATTGCTTTAGGGCTGAGCTTGCCATAGGTCCACGCCATACAACTGCATTATCAGGAGGTGTTAAAAAACCTATTGATATTAATTTTATACCATACTGCTCAATGGGTACAATAATATTCTTGCCATTTACTTCTTTAACTTCAGGCTGCTCATGCTCACAATTGAACATGGTAGGGATGGAAGGCCCGAAAATGTCGGCATCAATTAATCCTACTTTGGCGCCTGATTGGGCCAATGAAACCGCCAGATTAGCAGAAACTGTAGATTTACCAACACCACCTTTTCCGGAGGCTATGGCAATAATGTTTTTTACGCCAGGTAATAAAGGAGCGGTGTCTCTGGTTGATGTTACATCAGAAGTCATTGTAGGGAATACCTGAAGATCTGCACCCACATCTTTATGAATGGCATCTATGCAGTTGTTTTTAATTAATTCTTTAAGAGGGCAGGCAGGAGTAGTCAGTACAACGGTAAAATAAACAGCATTTCCGTCTATGCTAACGTCTTTTATCATGTTTAATGTAACCAAATCTTTTTTAAGATCGGGATCCTGTACTTTACTTAATGCCTTAATTATATTATCTTGTGTAATTGCCATAAATTATATCCTTAAAAAAACTTACTTTTGCTATTCGCATGGCAAGTTAAACTTATTCAATTTAGCTAACAATGTTAGACAGCAATTAGTTGTAAAAAGCCTCGTTTATACACTGAAAATTAATTAAAATCTGTGAATTTAAGTCAAAAAACCATTCAGGACGTACAGGAAAGAGCTGATATTGAGGAAGTAGTTGGTGACTTTGTTCCGCTTAAAAAGAAGGGCCAAAACTTATGGGCCTGCTGCCCATTTCACCAGGAAAAATCTCCTTCATTTTCTGTTTCTCCCAATAAAGGAATTTACAAATGCTTTGGCTGTGGTAAAGCAGGTGATGCCATCCAGTTTATAATGGATTTAGAAGGCCTCAGCTTTCCTGAAGCTATTAAGCAATTAGCAGAAAAATATGGCATCGAAATAGAAGAAGACCAGATGCTTCCTGAAGACCAGGTGAAATACAATGAACGTGAGAGCTTATTTATCATTCTTAATTTTGCCAGCCAATATTTTAAGAGCTTACTATATGAACACGAGGAAGGGAAATCCATAGGTTTAAGTTATTTTAAAGAAAGAGGGTTTTCTGCCAATACCATAGAAGAATTTGATTTAGGATATGCTTTAAATGAATGGGACGGATTTTTAAAAGCAGCAAAAAAAGCCGGTCATTCAGAAGAGTTGCTAGAAAAAGCAGGTCTTATCATCAAAAAAGAGGATAAAACATATGACAGGTTCCGTCACCGGGTAATTTTCCCAATTCATTCCATAGCCGGTAAACCTATTGCTTTTGGGGCGCGGATTTTAGTTAATGATAAAAAGCAACCTAAGTACATCAATTCGCCTGAAACAGAAGTATACCATAAAAGTGATGTTCTATATGGTATTGCACAGGCGAAACAGCATATACGTACACTGGAGAATTGTTATCTGGTTGAAGGGTATACAGATGTTATTTCCCTGCACCAGTCCGGTGTAAAAAATGTGGTGGCTTCCTCAGGAACCTCACTTACAACAAATCAAATTCGGCTTATTGGCAGGTATTCCGATAATATTACTGTTTTATTTGATGGAGATGCGGCAGGTATAAAAGCATCTTTAAGAGGAATCGATTTAATTCTGGAAGGGGGGCTCAATGTAAAAGTTGTGCTTTTTCCTGATGGGGAAGATCCGGACAGCTACTCCCGCAAAATGGGAGATGAGGCTTTTAAAGCTTATTTGGATGATAATGCTAAGGACTTTATCAGGTTTAAATCAGATTTACTTTTAGAAGAAACTAAAAAAGATCCAATACGCAAAGCAGAAACCATACAGGATATTGTAAGATCAATTACTAAAATTCCTGACCCGGTAAAGCGTGCGATATACATCAAAGAGTGCAGTAATATGCTGGAAATTGATGAGGCTTTATTAGTTGCAGAACAAAATAAAATTCTTTTAAGGGATAAACAAGCAAAAGGTGATATAACCCAAAGGCAGGCCAATCAATTAAATGAAAGTTTTAGCCAGGCACCTGAACAGATTCAAAAAAAATATTCTCCCTTTGAAGTAGCGGCCATTCAAGAGAAGGAAAGCATTCGTTTATTGTTAAGTTATGGTGAATTACCTATTGAAGGAAATACGTTGGTAATTGACTATTTATTAAAAGAATTGAGGGATGCTGAATTTATCCATCCAGTTTATGCAGAAATTCTTGAGGAGTTTAGACAAAATTTAGGGAAGAAAAAGATTTTGAATGAAGCCTATTTCATAAAAAACGGATCAGAAGAGGTAAGAAAAGAGATTTTTTCACTTTTTACTGACAGATATACCTTAAGCGAAAACTGGGAAAATAAATTTCAGATCTTTACCACACATGAAAAACATATTTTAAATGATTCAGTGTACATTCATGTGCTGCGGTTAAAACATAGGTCAATTTTGCACTTGTTGGATCAGAATATGCAGAAGTTGAAATCAGCTTTTTCAACATCCGAAGAAGATAAATTATTGCAGTATCAAATGCAATTAAATCAGGCTAAGCTTGAAATAGGAAATTTATTGGGAATGGTAGTGGTAAAATAATTGTTGTAACATTAATTAGTGGTAAATTAAACATTTCAACAGGTTTAAGATTTAATGGTGGTGATAATTAAGTTTCTCTTAAAATTAAATTTTTAATATTTACAGTTGAGCATTTATCACTAAATAAGTCAGGTGCTAAAAAATTATAGTACCTTTGTTTTTTATTAGTTTTTTGAATTATATGATGTCAGAAAAAACCAAATTAGATAGTATACCAGAGGCGATTGAGGCAATCAAAAATGGTGAAATTATTATAGTAGTAGATGATGAAGATCGTGAAAACGAAGGTGATTTTATTTGTGCTGCCGAAAAGGTGACACCCGAAATCATTAACTTCATGGCCAAACACGGCCGTGGATTAATTTGTGCATCTATTACAGAAGATCGTTGCGAGGAATTAGGCCTGGAGTTAATGGTAGGTAAAAACACTGCACAATTTGAAACTCCTTTTACAGTTTCAGTGGATTTAATAGGGCAGGGGACTACAACAGGTATTTCCGCCAGTGATCGTTCCAAAACCATACAAGCTTTGGTGAATCCAAATACCAAACCCTCCGAACTAGGTAAGCCAGGACATATATTCCCTCTTAAAGCCAGAAAAGGAGGAGTACTTCGCAGAACGGGTCATACTGAAGCGGCAGTTGATTTCTCCCGTCTTGCGGGCTTAGCTCCGGGTGGCGTATTGGTGGAAATCATGAATGAAGATGGTACAATGGCCCGCCTGCCTGATTTAAGAAAGGTGGCAGATCAGTTTCAATTGAAATTGGTTGCAATTAAAGATTTGATCACTTACCGCATGGAGATGGAATCTCTTGTGGAAGAAAAAGTGGATGTAAATATGCCAACTGATTTTGGCGACTTCAGACTTGTTGCATTTGAGCAAACGACCACCCATGAAAATCATTTAGCCCTTGTAAAAGGAGAGTGGGAAGAGGATGAGCCTGTTATGGTTCGAGTGCACTCTTCTTGTATCACAGGTGATATTTTTGGCTCATGCAGATGCGACTGCGGGCCTCAGTTGCATGAAGCTATGCAAATGATAGAAAAGGAAGGCAAAGGAGTGGTAGTTTATATGAACCAGGAAGGCAGAGGAATTGGTTTAATGAATAAATTGAAAGCTTATAAATTGCAGGAGCAGGGGATGGATACTGTTGAGGCTAATCTGCATTTAGGATTCAAAATGGATGAGCGTGATTATGGTGTAGGGGCGCAAATTCTAAGAAAGCTTGGTGTAAGGAAAATTAAATTAATTTCAAATAATCCTACCAAAAGAGCTGGACTTTTAGGGTATGGCTTGGAAATTGTGGGGAATGTAGCATTGGAGATTCCACCTAACAAGCATAATGAAAGCTACTTACGGACAAAAAGAGATAAAATGGGTCATACCATACTTAAAAAAAGTTGATTTGAAGATAATCTTTTTAAGCATATTGTACATCGGCCTTTTGCCAGCTGTTAATGCCCAGGATTTACCCAACCAGATGTGGCACCCAGGTCAGATTGTGCTCGATGAAGGCGATACGCTTAAAGGACAAATCCAATATGATTTTAAGACTAATTTGATTCAGCTTAGTTTTGACAATAAGATTAAAACTTTTTCATCACAGCAAGTGCTGTTTATGAGTTTTCATTGTCAGTTTTTCAAGCGGTTCAGATATGTTTATTCAATACCGTATCGGCTCAAGGGCTCTATGACAGTACCAGTGTTTTTTGAGATCTTATCTGAGGGAAGACTTACTTTAATGGCGAGGGAATATGTGGTGGTTGAAAATGTTAATAGATATGCTTCGCCTTATCGCTCTTTGAATTTTGGAGGCACAAGGGAAATTTTAACATATGATTATTACTTCCTCACTGATAACGGAGATATTAATTTATACCAGGAGAAAAAGAAAGATCTTCTTCCATATTTTGGTCTGCATGAAGATGAAATGGAAAGGTATATTAAAAAAAACAGGTTGAAAGTTGATAAACAAAAGGACCTTGTTAGAATAGTGAATTATTACAACGAATTAGTACGATCAAAAAAATGAAAAAACCTTTAATTCTTGTCAGCAATGATGATGGTATTACCAGTAATGGGATCCGTCATTTGGTAGAAGTAATGAAACAATTGGGAGAGGTGATAGTGGTAGCACCTGATAGTCCTCAATCAGGAATGGGGCATGCAATAACTATTGGGAATACACTGAGACTAGATGAAACAGATATATATGGGCCTGATGTGAAAGCTTACAAATGTTCTGGTACCCCAGCTGATTGTGTGAAATTGGCTAAACACCATATTTTAAAGGATCACAAACCGGATTTGATTGTAAGCGGAATTAATCATGGCAGTAATACTTCTATTAGTGTTTTATATTCTGGGACCATGTCTGCAGCCATAGAGGGAGCCATAGAAGGTACGCCTTCAATTGGGTTTTCATTATGCGATTATGGTCATGATGCTGATTTCTCTCATACACTGCATTATGTGAAAGCTATAGCTGCTCAGGTACTGAAAACAGGTCTTCCAAAACATACTACTTTAAATGTCAATTTCCCTCCAAAGAGGAATGAAGCACTTAAAGGTGTTAAGATTTGTAGACAGGCTCATGCCCGATGGCAGGAAGAATTTGACCAGAGATATGATCCTAATGGCAGAAGGTATTTTTGGTTAGCAGGAAATTTCGTAAATTACGACAAAGGAGAGGATAATGATGAATGGGCAATTGCCAATAATTATGTATCCGTGGTACCTTGCCAATTTGATTTAACGGCTCATCATACAATCAGTATATTAAATGATGATTGGGAAATTGAAATAGAATAAAAGTGATTTGATTAATATATAATTATGGCTAAAAAGAAAGAGATGGGTTACGAGGAGGCGTTGAAGTCACTTGAGTCATTATTACATAATATTGAAAATAAAGATATTGCTATTGATGAACTCACTGATATGGTGGATGAGTCAACAGCCTTGCTTAAAATTTGTAAAACTAAACTGAAAGGTGCCGAAGAAAAAATTGATGATTCTTTTCTGGAGTTGGATAAATAAGCATTTACGATTCCGGCTGACAATATTCAATAATTTTTATTACGTGTTCTATGGCTCAAAGAGCATAATTCATTCCTTACTCTCTTCGGGATTAAGCTTTTATAGTAAGATGTAATCCTCCAGGGCCTTTTGAGTTTGCTGAATACTTAAAAAACCTTTAGCTTTTCTCAATTAGAATATTTTCATTGATAAAACCTTCATTAATTGCTTCTGTGAAATCCTTTATTGCATTGGAATAATTATAAAAATGTTTCATAATGATGCCTCTGCTTTAATAAATTTGAGATATGAGCTGATTATTTCTTGTCAAATAATTCAAATCTGACAAGACAAATTGAGTGTTACCATTCTTAAGGTTCATTATTAAAACTAATTTTTTAGCTGTAGATAATGAAACTATTTTGAAGGTTTTCTTCCATATTAACATTAAGGGGAGTTAATTTGTATTTCAGGTCTATTTAACCGACTAGGTATAACTCTCAT
>JBEPWY010000162.1:0-7952 GCA_041642185.1 Marivirga sp. | reverse complement strand
TAATATAGTGCGCAAGTAAATATAACCGTTGAAATAGCTCGCTAATTATTGAGATATCCTACATGAGCAACCTGGAGGTGTTTTAACATTTTTTCTAATAAAGTCTTACTTTTAGAAACAAAAATTGTAAATTATCATAAAACCAAAACTATTACAATATGTCGGACAATACTCCCAACCTAAAAAAGCATTATCATCTTTTTGAAGATGAAAACCTTGATCATCTTTACTTTGATATTTCCAAAAATGGAGAAATTGATGCCAATAAATATTCACTATATAATTTTACGGGAGATCCTAAGCTTGAATACGCTGAATGGGAAAGTAGAATGGATATGATGAACAGTTGGTTTACAGATATGAAATCCCAAAACAGATTTCTTTATGAGCGGGAATCTATCAATGGTTCTAAAGTGATATCTAAAGTGGTGGATCCTGAAACAGGAGAAGTGAAGGAAATGCTCAATTTTGCTTCTAATGATTATTTGAACCTTACTCAGCATCCACGCATTTGGGAAAAAGTAAAAGAACTTTCTCCTCAGTATGGAGGTGGAGCCGGCGGAGTACCTTTATTAAGTGGTTCTATGGATATCATTAAGCAATTAGCTAATAAAATTGCCGATATGAAAGGTATGGAATCGGCTATAGTTTATAGCTCGGGCTATGGAGCAAATTACGGTACTATTTCAGGCTTGCTTGGTCATAAAGATGTTGCTATTTATGATATGTTTGCCCATGCCAGCTTAATAGATGGCAGCAGGGGCTCTAATAAGAAATTTTTCCAGCATAATGATCCTGCTTCTCTGGAAAAAGTTTTAAAAAACAACCAAAATAGCTACATCAACAAATTGGTTGTAGTTGATGGAGTTTATTCAATGGATGGCGATATTGTTAAGCTAAATGAAATATTAGATATAGCTCATTATTATGGCGCCTGGGTGCTGGTTGATGAGGCTCATGCCACTGGAGTTATCGGTGAAACAGGCCGAGGTACTTTGGAACATTTCGGGCTTGAAGGTAAGGTTGATATTATTACAGGAACTTTAAGTAAGGCAGTAGGCTCTATTGGCGGTTATGTAGCCGCATCAGAGCGACTGATAAACTATCTTAAATATACCAGCAGGTCATTTATGTTCTCCACTTCTCCTTATATACCCTCTGTAATAGCCTCTTTGGAAGCATTAAATTTAATCACTGAGCAAAAAGCTAATAAAGATAAGCTTTGGGAAAATATTCACTATGTAAAAGACAGACTTCTAAAAGCAGGTTTCAATATAGGAAATGCTGAAACCGCCATTTTTCCAATAATTATTGGCGATGATAATAAAGTGAAGGAAATGACTTACAGATTGCATGAAAAGAATATTTTTGTCAATCCAGTTCCTTATCCTGCAGTACCAAGAAAGTTAACACGTGTAAGAATGACAGTTACGGCTGGCTTTAGCAGAGAACAGTTAAAATATGCCCTTGATGAGATAGAGAAAATCGGACTGGAAATGGGAGTTATTTCTCAAGCTACTGTTAGTGCAGAATAGAATTTATTAAAAAAATATTTACCAAAAGACCTATGCTTAAAAGCATGGGCTTTTTTTTGTCGAATTTGTTCATTTAGTGTTCGGAAATATAACTAATAGGTGTACGATTTTGAACAATAAATCTTCTCTTTTTTAAATAAAAACCCTTTTAAATCCATTTTAAGCCGCTAAAGGAAGATGGCACTAATCATGCATCGATTGATGGTATCAATGCATCTAATAAATAAATATAAAACAAAACTAACCATCACAATCATGAAAACATTATTAACAAGCCTTATAATGATATTTAGCTTTCAAGCTATGGCTCAGGCTCAAAACGGTAAAATCATCGGATCAATCCAGGATGAACAACAGCAAGCGGTTCCTTATAGTAATGTAGCAGTTTACTCATTACCAGATTCTTCTATGGTTACAGGAACTGTAACAGATGAATCAGGTGAATTCTTAATAAATATGGAGCAGGACAAAGATTCTTACATTAAAGTTTCTGCTGTAGGTTTTGAGGTGTATACATCCAAGCCTTTCAAATTAACCGCCTCTCAGCCTGACTTAAATTTATCCGACATTACCTTATCCGAAGATATTCAGGTGATGGATGCCGTGGAAGTGAAAGCTTTACGTCCTCAGATAATTATGGAGGCGGATAAAATGGTGGTTTCCGTTGAAGGAACTGCCATGGCTCAAGGCACCACTGCTTACGAAGTTTTAGAGAAATCTCCAGGTGTGTTTATGGATCAGGATGGTAACATTCAGCTGAATGGTAAAGCTGGGGTAACAATAATGATTGATGGTAGAAGGACTTATTTATCAGCAGCAGATTTACAAAATATGTTGCAAGGCATGTCTGCAGAAAATATTAAGAATATTGAAATTATTAATAATCCTTCCGCCAAATATGATGCTCAAGGGAATGCCGGTATTATCAATATCACCTTAAAAAAGAATAGTATGGTGGGTATTAATGGTAGCGTAAATGCCGGATATCGCTATAATGAAATACATAACTATAACGCAGGTATTCAATTAAATAAGAAAAATGGCAATTGGAATTCTTTTTTAAATGCTGATTTATCTCAAAGAGGAAGAATTAGAGATGCCGAATTTTACCGTGAAATTGAACAAACGTCAGGAACCCAAACTATTTTTGACCAAACGGCAAAGGAATATAATGTCAGAATAATACCTTCCATGCGATTGGGTACCGATTATGATATTAATGATAAACATTCGATAGGAGTGATGTTCAATTTTTACGGACAAGATGTATACCATGATTTCGGCTTCAATAGTGCACTTAATCAAGATGGAAATGAGTTTAATATTAAGTCAGATAATTATATGGAATACCAGTTTCTGAATGGGCAGGGAAATCTTCATTATACTTATAGGCTGGATACAAATGGTACCACTCTAACTACTGATTTTAATTATATCAAACTTGTAAATAAAGGCAATTCCATATTTAAAAATAATTATTTCTATGATCAGGAAGAAAATCCTTCCCAAACAGACAGAATGGAAACTAATAACCCGACTTTCTATGATATTTATTCAGCCCAGGTAGATTTTGAGAAAAAAATATTAGGTAAATCTAAACTTGAAGCAGGTATAAAGGCAAGTTCTGTTGTTTCTGATAATAATCTTGAGTTTTTTATAGTGGACGAAGGAGGCAGAGACCTGGATGAAAGTAGATCTAATCATTTTATCTACACTGAACAAATATTGGCTGCTTATTCTAGTGTTTCAGGTGCCTTTGGAGAGAAAGTGAGCTATAAAGCTGGTTTAAGAGCAGAGCAGACCTTCTCTAAGGGTGAATCTGTTACTTTAAATACTGTAAACCCTAGAAATTACTTAAACCTTTTCCCAAGTCTTTTTATCCAACATAAAGTTTCTGAGGCATATCAGGTGAATTATAATTATAGCAGAAGAATTGACAGGCCTAATTACGATAATTTAAATCCTTTTATTCTTTATCTTGATCCGTATACATGGGCCCAGGGAAATCCCAATTTATTACCGCAATTCACTCATTCATTAAGTGTTACTCAAACCTTTTTGGGAAAATATAATTTGGTATTGAATTATGGGCTTACAAAGGATTTTATTGCTGAAGTTCCATTGCAAAATCCTGAAGATGGTACAACCATTTTTAAGCAAAGTAATATAGATGACCAGGTAAGTTACAGCACTACAGCGGTTATTCCTTTTGAACTATTCAAATGGTGGTCAATAAATGGGAATATTACTGTTTTTCACCAGGAGTTTTCATTATTCTTAAATAACGAAAAAGTAAAAAATAAAGCAACTACAGGGATGGTACGTGCAGCAAATACTTTTATGCTACCCAAGGATGTAAAAATTGAACTTAATGCAGATTATCGTTCCAATACTGTATGGGGCTTGTATTCAATTGGTTCACAATGGGGACTTGACTTTGCTGTTAAAAAATCATTTATGGATAAAAAGCTGGAAGCTTCTTTAAATATTTCAGACATCTTCAGAACAAGAAGGTTTGAGGGTTCGGCCAATTACCAGGGCAATATCAATGAAATCAGTCAGTACTTCGGTCAACAAAGTGTTGGTATTTCTTTAAGATACAGGTTTAGTAAAGGTGAAGAGTTTAAAGCTCGTCAGCGCAATACCAACCTGGACGAATTAAACAGAGCAGGTGGATGAAATAAATAGAGGTTGTATCAGTTATAATAGGAGATGCTAAAATTATTTCAGCATCTCTTTTTTTTGTGGTTGATTTTTTAAAAAGTAACCTTTAGAAATATTAAACCGTATTTTGGAAAGGTTTTTGCTTTATGTTTTTTATAAAATAACATTCCTTTACGCATATGATTAAGAACATTAAAACATTATTTATTGGATTTACTGGTGGAATAGCTGGGGCATACTTAATTTTCATTTTGATACCTGCAGATAATTTTTCATTTAATAGTAACACTGACTATGATGATAATCAGGCGGTTTACGCTAATTATCAGCCTGTAAATTCATCAATGAAAGCTTTGCCTCCCGAAAATTTTGTTGAGGCCTCCCGGAAAAGCACCGAGGGCGTAGTGTATATAAAAACTGTATCTGAAAGATATGGCAGAAGTTCCTGGCTAGATATGTGGATGGGCGGTGGAAGCTCAATGCAGCAGGTTGGCTCAGGTTCCGGAGTAATTTTTAGTGAAAACGGTTACATACTAACCAATAATCATGTTATTGAAGATGCTGATAATATAGAAGTAGTTTATAAGAAAAGACAATATATAGCCAAGCTGGTGGGGAAAGACCCTTCAACGGATTTGGCAGTATTAAAAATTGAAGCTTCTAACCTTCCGGTAATGACAATAGGCTCTTCCAAAGAGTTACAGGTAGGGGAGTGGGTGTTGGCTGTTGGTAACCCTTTTAATCTTAACTCAACGGTTACAGCCGGAATAGTGAGTGCCAAAGGCAGGGAGTTAAATATTCTTAAAAGTAATTTCCCTATTGAATCGTTCATTCAGACAGATGCAGCAATTAACCCGGGTAATAGCGGTGGTGCCTTGGTTAATACAGCAGGTGAATTAATTGGTATTAATACAGCTATTTTATCCCAAACAGGCTCTTATGCGGGTTATGGTTTCGCTGTTCCTATTGATATAGCAAGAAAAATCGCAGATGATATCATTGATTTCGGAATTGTACAAAAAGCATTTATAGGTGCTGAAGTGAGTCCGCTGAGTCCGGAAATTGCTGATAAAATGGATGTCCATAATCTGGATGGGGTAGTAGTTAGCTATTTACAGGAAAATGGTGCCGCAGAAAAAGTGAAACTACAAAAAGGTGATATAATCAGGGAAATCAATGGTGAAAGAATTCGCTCTCATGCTGAATTTGAAGAGAAACTTAGTTTACGTTCTCCAGGGGATAAACTTTATCTATTGATAGAGCGAAATGGTGAAGAACTGGAAAAGGAATTGATGTTGACAAATAGTGAAAATACGACTAAGGTGTTGAACAGGGTAACCTATTTTTCAAAACCATTGGGGGCGGAATTTGAAGCCATTCCGAAAATAGAGCAAAACCTGTTGGATATTAGTGGAGGCGTAAGAGTTGTAGATGTGAAGAACGGATTTTTTAGAAAATTGAATATAGAGGAAGGTTTTGTAATAACAGCCATAAATGGTAATAGCATGAATGACCCCAAACAACTAGCTTCTGTTTTGGAAGAAATAAAAGGTAAGGTGGTAGTTCAGGGAGTCAATAAAAAAGGAGTTAAAGGATATTATTCTTTCTACTTCTAAGCAGTGGTAAACAAAAAAGGAGACTGGCTCATATTTTGATCCAGTCTCCTTTTTTTATAAAATGTTAGAAAGTTTATTCTTCGTCCATGTCGTCTTCATCAAAAGAATCTTCGAATGCATCAACTACATCATCAATAGCATCCATTATAGCATCAGCTAATGCTGTATTACCGTCCTCATCTAATGGGTTAATTTGAATAACACCATCTCCATTTCCATCAGTTGCACTTGTGATGTCAACTAAAGTGAATAAGCTATTTAAATTAAATTGCAGATTAATTAAGGTTGCGGTTCCTTCTTGTAAAGTAAGTATTCCATTTTCAAATTCAATTTCGAAATCTAAGTTAGCGTCATGCCAAAATTCAAAGGGAACCCCGTTTATAGTGCCGGTAATAAGAAATGACTTACTATAAATTTCACTAGTGCTGTCATTGTTTTCATTAATGGTGAATTCAATTTCCTCATAATTGCCTTCCGGTAAATCAGCTGCAGCTAATACTTGGTCAATACCACTGTTTTCTTTAATCAAATCTACTACAAACGGTCCTTGTAATTCAATATCACTAACGAAAGGTCCTTCAACTCCTACTTCATCATTAACCTCTAACTCAATTTCCTCAATATTTAAAATGAAAGAATTGATTACTATATCATTTGCTGTTCTTTGAGCTGTGTTTGTGCTGTTGTAAACAGCACTCAATTTAAATACAGCATTATCTTGATTTGTGGCAACATTATCATTGTCACAAGACATAAGAAATGAAGCACCCATCATCGCTACTAAAACTTTTGATCCCCAAAAGTTAAGAGCATTTTTTAAATTGTTCTTTTTCATAATTGTTGAATTTTAATTCATATACTTCTGCAACCATGACGAAGCAATGTTTCCAAAAGACGTAACTGTTTAAAATTTATTTAATAAAGTGGTAAAAAAATCTTAAATCAAGTGAAATGGAGGCTGGACGGGTGTAATCAAATTCTCTCGGTATAAATTCATTTCCTGTAAAAATATTACTCAGGCCG
The DNA here is from genome assembly GCA_041642185.1 of Marivirga sp. Taxonomy (GTDB): domain Bacteria; phylum Bacteroidota; class Bacteroidia; order Cytophagales; family Cyclobacteriaceae; genus Marivirga. Next base: position 1,114 of record JBEPWY010000162.1, on the reverse strand, counting down.
TAATGAAACCTTATTGCAGGTTGAAATGAAACCTTATGATGAATATAAAATTTCTTTTGAAGGCCGAAATCAATTCCATAATTCCAATTAGAATAATTATTGCTGAGGTCGAAAGAATTACCCACAAGCGTTTCCTCAACTGCTCCAATTTTGGCGAATTGAAATCCAATGATTAAATAATTATCAGTTGAGAATAAAGGCTGTAAAAGATCAGCTGAAAAAGATTGATATGCCATGCTAAATTCTTTTCTGCTATAATTTGCATTATGATACTGAAAATAATTCTGAGTGTTTCCGGCACTGAACCAGTAAGATAATTGAATAATCTGTTGCGTTCGAATTTTAAATTGACCGGATACCCCAAAGTCGCAAGTATAAGTGACTTCAGTATTGATTAAAGATTCATTATTGAACGAAGCTCTTGTAGCATTATTGATTACCCAAGAATTTTTGATATTGCCTACAGCTCCAATAGAGTTTAACTTTATAAAAGGAGTTTTATTCTCTGAAGTATCGGGTGCAGGAATACCGTCTGTAGGCCATGCTTTCGGGAAAGTTGTTGTAATAATATACTCAAGATCTGCCGGCCGTGGATCCAAATAATTTAATGTAATATCACGGGTAGAGAAATAACTTTCACCTTTTTTTTCATCTGCCATATTCGCTGATTCTACTGCGTCAGCTGCTATCTCTTCTATATCAGAACTTTCGATATTAGAATTGTTGATTTCTAAATTTTGAGTTGCTTTCCTGTCTTCTGACAGTTTAATTTGATCAGCAAAATTATTTTGTTCTATCTCTTTAATATTATTTGTTTCAGTGGTTTGATCTTTCTTTTTTACTACCAGTAAATTTTCATCTTTATCCTTTTCAGAATTCACTTCTTTTTCTAGACTTTCCTCTATGAATAAATTTCCTTGCTTCAGGCTGCTTAATGTAGGGTTCAAGGGCAAAGTTTGTTGATCTAAATTATCCTTGAAAAAGAAAATCAGTAAAAAAAACAGCGCGTAATTTATAATTTGTCTTACTGGTGAGTTGCTTGTTTTTGTTGGGGCGGAAGGAAGTTGACTGTCTAATTGAGACCATATCTCATCTATATCCAAATCATCCTGAA
>JBEPWY010000161.1:0-8035 GCA_041642185.1 Marivirga sp. | reverse complement strand
GGTTATAAATTAAAGCAAAGTTACAAATCATAAAACTAGAGATGGCAATTTTGCCTGATTTTTATTCAAGTAGTTGTGTGGAAATCTTAATTGAATTGATTGTAAGCTGCAGTCTCCGATGTTTAATTAGAAGGAAGCCAATGGTAAAGAGTAAATGAAGAGAGTATTTTGAGATTTTTAGTGTAGAGATTTGATCGAATATAATCGAAAAAAAAATGGTGTAATTGAAATGGATAACTGCATTTTAAAAAATTGATTAAAAATAGACAGTTATAAAATCAAATTAATAGCTTTTAGAGTTCTCAAATTAATTTTTGTTATTGTTGTTCTAAAGTTTCTATATTATCTTTTCACTTCTAACACTGTTAATTACTTCTTTAGTTAAATCCAAAAGCTCCTTTATATCATAGTAATACATTTCCATTAAGGCGGGGTTTACCACTGAGCTTTCCATATCTGTATTAAAGAACCTGCGGTTATAGGGTTTTGCCAGGTATAGCTTATTCCCTATAATGGAACAATAAGGGGACGGCAAGTGAAAATCACCTCTTGAATTCCCATTTAACCAATCGAAATATGCCCTCTTATAATCTTTTTGTTTGATGACTGTTATCTGATCTTCCAGGTTTTGGCCTAAAAGCTTTTTTGCTTCGAATTCATTAGTACTATAAACATCAAACTGCTCATTAAATGACTTATCTCCAGTTTGGACTTCTTTTAAAGTCCCGGCAACCTTTACTTTATTAGCAGACCAACTGAAGTACTTTTTATTATTCTTTAGGGTTTTCTTTTCAGCGGCTATTCTGGCACTATCTTTACCTTCTTTATTTTCTTCAAATGATAGATTGGGTCTGATTATAAGACAATCTATTATAGGTTTAGGGAATTCTGCGACCAAAAACACACCTTTGAAGAAGGGGATATTTACCATTATAGGGCGCCCGTCTTTATCTGACTGCTTAACCTCAATATGTAAACGTAGTTCTGAGAAACGAAACTTAACATTTCCTTCCTTACCTTCTATCATATCATCACCCTGATAATAGTCAATATTGTCCTGGAAGAGTTTGCTTGCTGCCACTTCTTCATTAGTTATCCTTTCTTTCGGAAGGTACTTTAGGTTAGGGTTCAGCTGTTTGACAATAGGGGTAATAATTTTATTTTTGAAAGGCAACTTAAATTTATCTAAAACTCCAATAGTATAATGGTAGCCTACCCCAAACCCTGCAAGTCCAAAAAATATCCCGAAAACGAGAAATAGCTGTCCGAAAAGTATTATACCAGGCTCAGGCTGCATAGCCATTGCTCCTAATGCTATAAAAGCGGCTAGTATTAAACCGGCAATTATTCCTTTTATTTTTCCTTCTTTTACTTTTTTATATTCTTTGACTCTTTCAGCTTCTATTGATAATAGTTGATCTCTTAATGAATTTTCATAAAAACTTTGAAATTTATCCGGCCCCTGCATAGTTGAATGATCAATTAGTGATTACTCAATAAAACAAAATAACAGCAAATAAAAAAGGCAATGTTAAACCATTGCCTTTTTTCAATTTGATTTTAGCTTGATTAACTTTTACTTACAATCCATTCATTTACCAGATCTTCCAGCTTATTAAGTGGTAAGGAACCACTGGTAAGCACCACTTCATGAAATTCTCTGATATCAAATTTATCCTGAAGCTTTTCTTTAGCCATTTCTCTCAGATCAAGAATTTTGATCATTCCTATTTTGTAGGCAGTGGCCTGAGAAGGCATCACTATATGTCTTTCAACCATTCTAACACATTCCCTCTCACTACCTGAAGTATTAGCGAGGTAATAGGCTATTCCTTCTTCACGCGTCCACTTTTTCAAATGAATACCGGTATCAACTACTAAACGGCAAGCTCTCCAAAGCTCCATGGCCAATCGTCCATAATCAGAATAAGGGTTAGCGTACATTCCCATTTCTTTAGGTACAAACTCACTGTATAATCCCCAACCTTCAACATAGGCTGTATAACCACCATATTTTCTGAATTTTGGAATCCCTTCCAATTCCTGTGCAATGGTTCGGTCCATATGGTGGCCGGGTATTCCTTCATGATATGCCAATGCCTCCATTTCAAATTTAGGCATATTTTTGGTGTTGGACAGATTAGCATAATAGGTGCCCGGTCTGCTTCCATCCGGTGCGGGAGCCTGGTAAAATGCTTTCCCTGCCGACTCTTCTCTAAATGCTTCTACACGTTTTACTACAATATCAGCTTCGGGTTTAGTAATGAAAAGCTCATCAAGCCTTGCTTCCATATTGTCGATTATTACTTTAGCGCTGTCTATATAAGCTTGTTTACCTTCATCTGTATTGGGGTAATAAAACTGCGGATCTGTCTTAAGGAATGTAAAAAATTCATTTAGTGTACCATCAAAATTTACATTAGCCATTATCTTTTTCATCTCACCATGAATTCTAGTAACTTCTGAGAGCCCCACTTCATGAATCTCTTCTGCTGTCATATCAGTTGTGGTAGTCCTTTTTAGAGCGTTGGCGTAAAATTCTTTTCCTTCAGGCCATTTCCATGCCCCGTCTTTAGTGGTTGCTCTTTTTTCTTGTTCTTCCAAAAAGGCAATCAATTTTTCATAGGCAGGGCCTACATTGTTTTTCAATGCGCTTTCAGCCTGATTCTCAAAGGAAGATTTTGCTTCTTCACTAATTTCAAGTAATGCTATTTTACCGGTGAAGTCTGCCATTAAAGTGCTCAATTCGCCTGCTTTAAATGGCTGTCCTTCCAATACATTTCTGCTGGCTTCAATCACCCTTGGAAATACAAATTTTGGTGGTACAATCCCCATTTCCTCTCTAATTTTAAGATTGGTAATTAACTGGTCAAATAATCTATCCACTCCTCTTAGTCTCGAAATATAAGCTACGGCATCGCTGGAATCAGTTACCTGATGGATGTTAATTAGCAAAGCCGGCACTTGAGCATGCCAGCCAAACATTTGATTGACGGGGTAATTGTGGTTTCTCCATTTATAGTCCTCCACTGCATTTTCTCTGTCGCTCTTAAATAGGTCATAACTTAATTGAGCCTGCTTGTCTAAAAGACTTCTGTCTATTGAATCAATTAGAAACTGAAGTTGTCGCTTGTTAATTTCAAGCATTTTTTGTTCATGTGCTTCACTTAAATCATCCCATTTCCCATAGTCGTCTTTAATTCCCAAATAGCTTTGGAAAATAGGGGACTGCTCGAGGATTTCATTAAAAGCCCTTTCATAAAATTCATTGGCTTCTGTTGTCTCTGTTTCAATGGCTTCCTCCATTGAACTGTCATCTTTTTCCTGCTGATCACAAGAAGATACTAAAAGGAGCCCGAGCAGAAAGTAAAAATAATGATTGGTGATTTTCATAATGTAGGTTTAAATAAAACATATAATCGAATTGAAGATATGAATTTATCATCTGGCAAGCAATAAATCTGTATTAGACGTAAGAGATATTTGATGAAAGGTAGAAGAGTAATTTATATTAAACTATCTGTTTTGGGAATAGCTTTTTTTATATTAATGTCAGGATTTACGAAATTAGTAAGGTTTATTTAGAGGTGGGGGCAGTTGATCTTATTTTTTTATGCTCAATTCTTTTAATAATAAAAAACGCTATTATCAGATTGGGAATCCAGCAGAGCCATGCAACGATTTGATATGCAGGTGTAAAATCACGAAATATATTAATGAGGATGGGTAGCCAAATTCTTAGAGTTACGGCTGCAAAGCAACAGGCATAACTGTAAATCATCAGTCTTTGGTGAGCGATAATATCTCCTTTTTTAATGGATAGAAATGCTTGTAAAGTGGTGTATAACCATGTCATTCCCAGAAAGGCAAAACCTAGAGCACTTATCAATCCGCCTGTGGCAAAATAAGCAATAAATAAACTCGCCGCACCACTTAATAAGGAAGCGATTACATATACTTTACCAATTTGCCTGTGCAGTTTTAATTTAGTAGCCCGTATTTTTTCACTAAATTGTATCCAACCCACCAGCAATGCCAGCCCTCCAAAAATGATGTGAACATAAAAACCGATATTCCAGTAGACATTTATTAAAAGATCCCCATCTTTAGAACTTAATAAGCCGAACTTTCTATCAATAACAAAGTAGATTATTGGATAAAGGCCAATTGTTATTGCCATAAATGCAAATAATATCCAAAGTACTTTTTTAGCCATCCTTTTAAAATATAAGTCTGTTATTTAACTTTAAATGTACTTTATTTTATTGAGCATACAAGTATTTGAACTCATTGCTCATAGCGTCAGTACTTTGTGTAGAGAGCTTCTATATTGCTTAAATTTTAAAAGATGATACTTGGTCACTATTAGTGTGTTTCATAACTATCACTTTTTTTGTTCGGCATATTTTACTTCTTTTCCAATAAAACCACATTCTCCACATGATGTGTTTGCGGGAACATATCTACAGGCTGTACGGCTGTTACTTTATATTGCTCATCCAGCATAGCTATATCCCTTGCCTGTGTGGCAGGATTACAGCTCACATAAACAATCTTTTGTGCACCAATCTTTAACATCATGTTAATCACATCAGGATGCATGCCAGCACGTGGAGGGTCGGTAATTATTACATCCGGCCGGCCATTTTTCTGAATAAACTCATCATTCAGTATATCCTTCATATCACCGGCGTAAAAATCAGTATTGTCAATGCCGTTCAGTTTTGAATTGTATTTAGCATCTTCAATTGCCTCTTCCACATACTCCACACCAATAACTTTTTTGGCATTTTTGGCAACAAAATTGGCAATAGTACCTGTTCCTGTATATAAATCGTACACTAATTCTTCACCTTTTAAACCAGCAAAGTTTCTGGTGATTTTGTATAGCTCATATGCCTGGTCGGAATTTGTCTGGTAAAAAGATTTAGGGCCAATTTTAAATTGCAGGCCTTCCATTTCTTCCAGGATATAATCTTGTCCGGCAAAAACATGTACATCCAATCCATGGAAAGTGTCGTTTCCTTTCTGATTGATCACGTATTGGAGGGAAGTGATTTCAGGGAAGTTGTTTTTAAGATGGGATAATATCAGGTTTAACCATTCTTCATTGTCTTCAGCTACCTGTAATATTACCATGATATGGCCTGTTGAAGAGGTGCGAATAATTAAATTTCGCAAATAACCCACCTGTTTCACTATGTCGAAATATGTAATCTCGTTTTCTTTAGCCAGTTTATCTACTGCCAACCGTATTTGGTTTGATGGATCTGCCTGTAAATAGCAATGCTCTATATGAACAATTTTATCAAACCTCTTGGGAACATGAAAGCCTAGGGCGTTGGACTCAAAATTTTCTCCTGTGGCAATCTCTTCAGCAGTAAGCCAACGATTGTTGGAAAAAGTGAATTCCATTTTATTCCTGTAGTAGGTAGTATTGGCAGACCCTAAAATTGGTTGAATAGGAGGGAGTTCTACTTTAGCGATTCTTTCTAAAGAGTCGGTTACCTGTTGTGCTTTAAAACTCAGCTGATCTTCATAAGCCAGGTGTTGCCATTTACATCCTCCGCAAATACCATAATGGGCGCAGAAAGGCTCTACTCTCAGTTTAGAGTGTTCATGGAATTTTATTGCACTGCCTTCTAAAAAGCTTTTTTTCTTTTTGTGTACCCTCACATCCACCACATCCCCGGGTGCTGTGCCTTGTACAAAAACCACTTTGTCATTATAATAGCCTAAAGCTTTACCTTCTGCAGCTATCTTTTCAATCAGTAATTTTTCAATGATGGGGTGTTTCTTTCTTGCCATAAGCGGCAAAATTAGTTGAATATTTTGGAATAGTTAAAGCTTTTTCAAACGATCTGTCTTTATATAAGCTTTATTTTCATTCCATTCAGTTTCTGTCCATACATCAACATCACCTTTCACTTTTATTCTGTGGCTTCCTTCCACTCTCTCTATGGCATTGGAAGCGGCAGAGGGGCCTTCTAAAAGATAGACAGGGGAGTCAGTAATAACAGCATAATCAGGAGCAGAAAGATTATTAGCAATACCGGCTATAATTATGACGATTACAATATAAGGGAAATATTGTTTTTTTTGTCTGCTAGCTTTGTGTTTAAACATTAAAGCCAGTAAGCTTATAAGGGCAATAGACAAGAGTAATAGTATCAGGGGCTGATATTTATCGTAGTAATATCCTGCATAGAAAGGAAAATCATAAGAGTAGCCGCTAAGTTTTTCTTTTTTGGCAATCTGTTGGATATGTTCCAATACTCTTTTGTCTTCCGTTAATTCAAAATATTTTTCTAAGTAGTAAATGGTGCACCCATAATTATTAAGTCCTTCCTCTATTCTTGCCATCTTCAAAAGCATGGCGGGAGTGGCTTTTTCTTCCTCAAGAATGGATTCGTAAATTTTTATTGACTGAGTATATAATTTTATTGAATAAAGTGAATCGGCTTTAACTAATTCATTTTCAACGTTATTAGCGAAAATATTTGATGAAAAAGCGAAGCTTATTAAAATAGAAACGAGAAATTTGGGGATTACCTTTTGCATTTTATTTATAAGTGCTTACATTTGCAACGCAATTAAGGAAAACGAGTACTTAAAAGCAAGAAAATAGCTCCTCTATACAATATGAAAACACTATGTTTTCTGATGAAATTGGAGAAATTACCTGATTAAAAGAATCGGGGATTGTCTTGGTTTAAATAGCAAGGTGTTAAAATGCCAAAAATTAATGACTCGCTAGCTCAGCTGGTAGAGCATATCCCTTTTAAGGATAGGGTCTTGGGTTCGAACCCCAAGCGAGTCACGTAGTGCAAGGTTGGGGTAAGAAGTTTATGCCGCAATAGGCGGTAAACCCCAAGCGAGTCACGTAGTGCAAGGTTGGGTGAGGAATTTATGCTGTAGTAAGTAGTAAACCCTAAGCTATTCACTTTAGAAGCTCCGGTAAAATGTTACCGGAGCCTTTTTTTTCTTTAAGAGATTATAATTTCGGTTTAAGACTGGGATTTAAAGACATTTCAAATTAATGACTCGCTAGCTCAGCTGGTAGAGCATATCCCTTTTAAGGATAGGGTCTTGGGTTCGAACCCCAAGCGAGTCACGTAGTGCTAGGTTGGGGTAAGAAGTTTATGCCGCAATAGGCGGTAAACCCCAAGCGAGTCACGAAGTGCTAGGTTGGGGCGAGAAGTTTATGCCGCAATAAGCGGTAAACCCCAAGCAGCTTGTCCCGAGACATCGGGAAGTCACAAAAAACCTATCTTCGGATGGGTTTTTTGCTTTAAGGCTGTATATTTACAGATGTAAGCTCTGCGCACGTGGTGAAATTGGTAGACACGCCACCTTGAGGGGGTGGTGCCTTAACTGGTGTGGAAGTTCGAATCTTCTCGTGCGCACATTAATAAATTTTTTAGCTTTACATAAAGCTGTGAAATTCTCTCCTCAAATATCTTTATTGTTTCAGGCAATTTTTTTGCTTATTCTAGGTCTATTTGTTCATAGTATCTGGACACTCTGGGAAGACTATTCTGCCGCCATATTGTAAGTAATTGTCATGCTCCTCTTGCTTATTTTATTCGCATGGATTTATTTTATCACGCGATATTATTTGTCAAATGATGAGGTTCATCTATTACTCTGGCCCATTTAACGGTGAAAACCCCTTTAAAAGCAATTAGAAAAGTCACTGAGAACAGCAATTTGTTATATACAGGATTTAAAATTGCTTTAGGAGCCAAAAAAACGGACTTATTATCAATTATAATAAGTATGACGAAATTTTTATTTCACCAGCAGATAAAAAGGGCTTTATTGAAAGAATATTGGAGATAAATCCTGAAATTATAATAGAATCTGAAAATTAGTTTTTTTGTGGAATTGGAGCTCTACTGATAGTTGATTGCAATTATTTTTCGTGCTTAATTTTCTTATAAAAGCACAAAAAAAGGTGAGCCATTAGAAACAGCTCACCTTTTTTGATAATAAAAAAAATTTAATCAGAAAAAGCCATTAACAAATCCTGCTT
>JBEPWY010000160.1:0-8063 GCA_041642185.1 Marivirga sp. | reverse complement strand
GCCTGGCCTGCTGGTTCACTTGCTTAAAATTCATTGGGCCTTTACTGGTATAACCCTGAATTCCTGAATAGGGGTAAGCCGGCCGAAGTTTAAACCATTCATTCTGTTCTGTTTCGGCACGTAATATATTAAGCGATTGAGCATAACTTGTTTTGCAGTCGGCCACAGAGCCATCTTCAAACTGCATCTGCCAGTCAATCCCCTGCTCTACTTCATTGAATTTTTCTTTATCAGTCGCTTCATGATATTGGGCGGTCACGCTAACAGGCACCTCTCCTTTTGTATAAATAGCTCCTTGTATACAATATATTCCCAAATCAGTCAAAGGACCTCCTCCTGATAGTTCTTTATCGAGCCTCCAACCACCATTTCGTATTTTGAAGCCATTTTCAGCCCTTATTTTCTCCACTGAACCATACACTTCATTCTGACCAAACCTCATCATTTCTTTATTATGGGGTTCAAAATGCAAACGGTAACCAATTGATAATTTTACACCAGCCTCATCGCAGGCTGTTATCATAGCCTGGCAATCTTCCACAGAAGTAGCCATAGGTTTTTCACAGATCACATGCTTTCCGGTATGGGCAGCCCTAATAGTATACTCTGCATGCATTCCATTAGGCAAAACTATATAGATGATATCTATATCTTCATTTTCAGCTATGGTATCAAAATTTTCATAATTGTATACATTTTTATCCTGTATGTCATACCTGTTTTGCCATACAGGTATTTTCTCCGGCGAACCAGTTACTATGCCGGCTAATTTACATAATTCAGTTTCCTGTAAGGCCGGAGCAAGCTGATTAGTACTGTAACTGCCAAGGCCTACCAGGGCAATTCCTAATTTTTTACCATTTTGTATTTTTCGGCTCATATTTTTCGGGGCCAGTGAAAGATTTTCACCTGCCAAGGAGGAAAAACTATTAATACTTAGAGTAGCTGCACCAATCCCCAGACCAATTTTTCGTAAAAAAGTACGCCTTGAAGTATAATTACATTTATTAATCAAAGATTTTTTCATAGCGGATCAATTACAATACCAGGTTAGAATTAGCTCTATTAAAGTATATGAATTGGTGCAGAGATAGTTGCATAAAAACAGGTTTTTATTTCTCCCAAGTCTTTTAGGATTTTGAAATAATCACCTCACATAATTGTACAGGAGCTTCTAAGAAAGCTGTTTTGAATTCTTTCGTATTTTTAAAGCTTAGTTGTGGGATTAATCGTATTTCATAAAAAACAGAGAACTCATCTGCTTCAAAAGGCCATGGTTTAACAATAAGTTGACCGCTTTTATTCCTATAAGTTTCATAAACTGTATCATCAGGGCCATTACTGATTTCTATTTTCCGCTGCTCCGGGGGTATTTTTTGCTGGCAGATAAGCAAAGAAAATGCGTCACAGAACTCTAACAATTTATAGCTTCTATTGACCTCATCCTTACTACATATGGCTTCTTTTAGCCATTTTTCTTCCTTCTTTTGTAGCAAATCAATATAAGATTTAGCTGTTTTATCCTCAGCATAAAGAAATTGGATGTGGCGCGAAATCAGCAAAGTAATATATCTCCCCTTTGTAATAGCTTTATTAATAAGGTTATCGCAATATGCAGCATCAAAAGATTCTTCCTCATCTGAATCACTGCCAAAATTTTTAGGTCCCCCATTTTTTTCCAGGAGGTTTTCATCTTCCAGCTCATTATGGGAATCGTCATGTTCGGCCGTAGCAATTAAGGTGTCAATCCATCTTTTAGGTTGATTTTCTTTTTTCCAATACGCACAAATTTGCCCGGCAAGCAAACCGTGTGAGCGTTGCGCTACTATTGACCAACCTTCAGCGGTGTGATTCACAATCATAGATGAGTTTATTTACAGATGTATCAGGAATAACGGTGTTGTTCTTGTCAGGTTTACCATCAGATTGGCAACTACGGAAAAGCAAAACCGTAAAAAAAAAGAGAACCGTTATTAATATATTCCAAACTAAACACCTGACACTATGCTAGCTATGAATTATAGAGGCACTCGCAGAGTTCGCCTGGATCGGGATAGGCCCATCCCTGAAATCCGACACCCGCAAGACGCCATTTTAAGAGTTACACGCTCCTGCATTTGTGGTTCTGATTTACATTTATACAATGGAAACGTTCCTGACACCAGAATTGGATCTACCTTCGGACATGAATTTGTTGGAGTGGTGGAAGAAATAGGTGAAGACGTAACCAATATTAAAGTGGGCGATAAAGTAATTGTTCCATTTAATATAGCCTGCGGAGAATGTGTTTTTTGTGAGCAGGAACTATACGCAAGCTGTGATGAATCCAACCCACAGGCAACGGCCGCCGGAGGCATTTTTGGTTATTCTCATATGGCCGGAGGTCATCAGGGTGGGCAGGCTGAATATGTACGTGTACCCTATGCCAATGTAGGCCCTATGGTGATACCCGATAATTTAGATCTGGACGATGCCGTGCTATTAACAGATATTGTACCCACCGGTTATCAGGCAGCTGAAATGGGAGGTATACAAAAAGGAGACACAGTAGTAGTGTTTGGTGCAGGACCAGTGGGCATAATGGCGGCTAAATGTGCCTGGCTATTTGGCGCGGGAAGGGTTATTGTGATAGATCAGGAAGAATACCGCCTGGATTTCGTGAAGGATTATGCCAATTGTGAGGTATATAACTTTAGATCATTGGAAAATCCCGTCCGCTTTATCAAAAAAATTACCGACTGGATGGGAGCAGATGTTTGCATTGATGCTGTCGGTGCCGAAGCCGCAGGAGATGTACTGCAAACTATAACCGGTAGAAAAACCCTTTTACAGGCTGGATCTGCCACCGCATTACAATGGGCGATCAACTCAGTAAAAAAAGGTGGCGTTGTTTCGGTAGTAGGCGTATACGGACCGACTGGAAATCTCGTACCAATAGGAAATGTGGTTAATAAGGGTGTCACTATCAGGGCAGGACAGGCATCAGTAAAAAGGCTGTTGCCCAAATTAATAAAGCATGTTCAAAACGGCATACTTAACCCCAAAAAATTGATTACCCATAGAATTCCACTGGAGGATATAGCTGACGGATACCGAATTTTTTCTGATAAATTAGATAATGTCATCAAACCAGTTCTTATACCACCAACTGCTAACCAAAATTAAAACTATGAAAGATTTATCTAAAGAATATTCGCATATAAAAGGTTGGGGAATAGATGCCGATTCTAAAAATGACCCTACCTATCCTATGAAGCATCGTAATGGTTCAAACGGCAAGGTTAGGAAAAGGCCTAAGCAACAATCAGTGGAGGGGGAAATACTACATTCTAATGAAAGGCCAAGTATTAGTGCTGTATATGGAGTCGGGCCTGCACCATCTGGATTAAGTGGAATCATCAGGCGCTTTGCTTTTAAATATACCGAAAATGAATATCTGCATTGGCTACCGTTGATTTTTGCAGATAGAGTAAATGAAGTGGAAGGTATATTGCAAGATATCTCTCATGGGAAATTCCCTAATATAATAGCTGAAAAAGGCTGGCCCGCACAATGGAAATACGACCGTAAAACTATGGTCACAAAAATTGCCGTTGGTGTCGCCATTACCGGGGGCGTTATTTTAATGCTGTCACGCCGACATACCTCCCATAAATAAAAGCTGCAACTATTTTACATAAAAAATCATTCTTTTGAACCTTCCTGTTAACTCAAGGAAGGGTTTATTTTTTATAATGATTCATTTTTTCTAGTCCGGTTTCGTATACATTAGAATTCTTCATCTTTAATAGGCTAAAACCAAGCATCCGAAAATTTTTCAATTATATTTGCAGCTTACTTAAAGAACTATTCCATGATCCAGAGAATACAAACCATATTTCTATTGATAGTAGGGCTTTCCATGTTAATATTTTTATTTGCCCCAATTTGGCAAAAAGAGGAAGTGAAATCAGGTGCTTCTTATACGCAAACTGCTTTTTATCTTGAGTCTGTACCCTCAGCTGAAGAAGGTGTTAATAATATTTTTATGCCTTATGCCATACCGGGCATTTTAGGACTAATTTCCACATGTATTGCATTTATCACGATCGGATTATATAAAAATAGGATGAGACAAATCATTCTGTGTGCTGTTAACTCCATTATCATTGGTATTGCTTTAGGTTTATCTGCTTATTGGGCCTCTCAGGCAGAAGCCAATATTTTACCGGAATTAGAGGGTGGTTATCAATATGGGTTATTTTTACCTGCTATTGCTTTAATTTTTAATTCATTGGCCGGTAGGTTTATCCGTAAAGATGAAAGATTAGTGCGATCAATGGATCGTTTGAGATAAACGACCTTCATTTATAATAAAATAGATATTTGATTACCTAAAAGCTATTAATAAGGCCGAATTAGCTTTATTAATAGCCTGAAAAACGCCTATAGCGCAAGCATCCGCTTGAGCTATATTACTAATCCTCTTCAAAGGTCCCTGTTGGTAGCTTGAACCAGTGAGGAATAATTTATTCTAAACTTGATTTCGAAAATTATCTGAGCACAAATAAGGGTTTTGTTATTTAGGGCTTGCTTAAAAATAAAAAGTAAAGAAAAATGAACTTTATATCGCTTTGGAAGATGATTATCCAATTATAGTTTTTCAGCAAGCACAAGGTTTTTTTAGTGTGAATGTTTAGATTTTTTGGTTCTACCATAAATTTAATGGTATTGATGACTATGGTTAGAAGGATCGGCCTTATTCATTTTAGGGATTTTGAATTTCTAATTGGATTAAAAACAAAATGTTTGACCGCAGGGAGTTTTTTTGTTTCCCAATTAGAAATCCAAAATACCGTTAATAAATGAATACAGCCTTGAATTTTTGTTTCTTTTGGGTCAAGTCATCGCAGTCTTGCAACTGAACTTCAAGGGAGATAACAGGGCTTTTACTACAGTAGAAAATAGTGATAAAGTTTAGTGTTTTCTGCTGATGTAAATCTGTGAGGCTGTCCCCTTGAGGGGACTACAGGGGTGTTATTTGATTTAATAATAGTGGTGTCAGCTGAAAAATCAAATCTTGTTATATAGTAGCCAAAAGAAAAGGTATTACAAAGTATCAGTTAGACAAGCGAAAATTGATTAAGCATTCTTGTTAAGTTATTTTAAATATTCTAAATATAGTTTTCCATTAAAATCGCAGTAGCACCGATTTTTTGGTGCTTTAGTCTCAAGCACTTCATCTTCATCCATGCCTTCAGCTCGAAGTATAAACATACATCTTCACTTTGCCCAGTTGTATATGAAGCACTTGAGACTTTTTAAGCAAGCCCTATTTACTTGTAATTTGTGCTTCCGAATACTTTTCTTAAAATTTCATTAATACGTGCCGAAGGATTTTCCCGAATATCTTTCTCTTTTAAAGCTATTTTTTGAAACACACCATCTAAAGCACGTTGGGTAACAAAAGTTGATAAATTGTTTTCTTTGATCGGGCTAAGATTTAGAGCATTAATAATATCTGCTTTTTCAACATTATTGTAGGCTTTCACAAAATTACTGTAAATTTCTTCACTGCTTTTATTAAAAACCAAAGGCTCTTTCAGTACTGTTTGTATTTCAGGTTTAAAAGCAGTCACTAACTGATTAAAAGTTTTATTTTTCAAGTACAAAGTTGCCGCATCGTCCTGACCTTTTAGTATATTAAATCCATCCTGAATGGTCATGCTTTTTATAGCATTAAAAAATATAGGCTTTGATTTTACAACTGCTTTTTCAGCTGCACGGTTTAAGCTTACAATCATATCTTCTTCAATGTCTTTAATAACATTATTGTAAACCGTTCTGCCTGCAGAAGTAGATTTTAATTGCGAGATAGCCGAATTAAATTCAGCCGGTAAAAGAATTTTAATTGCCGCATCTCTCAAATATCCATCAGTTTGCGAAAGTGTTTGCACACTGCTGTTTGTGCCTACTTCCAGGGCGGATTTCAACCCCTGAACAACCTCTTTTTCTGTTAAGCCTGTTCCGGTATCAATTCCATAATCATCTGCTACTTGTTGCAATACGTCACACGACTGCAAAGGTAGAAGAACGATTAAAAGGCTGTATATAATGCTTCTGAATTTCATAACTTATTTATTATTTTTATACTCTCCAATTAAACAACAACCCTGCCACACAGGTATCTATCCAATAAATTCTTCCGATTCACAAAACTAATATTAGAAAATATTAATCAGAAACAGGAAGAATTCGCTATTGTTTTTTTCATGATTATTAAAGGTACAATAAGTAAGGTTAAAATAGTTGATATAAGATAAGGAATGCATTATTACCTATTAATTATTCCTTACTGAAATAAATTTCTATTTTTGCTTATTCAAAAAGAAATAAAACTATGTCAAATAATTTATTAGCCGGAAAAAAAGGAATTATCACAGGAGCTTTGGATGAAAATTCAATTGCCTGGAAAACAGCCATTAAAGCCAAAGAACAAGGCGCAAAATTTGTATTGACCAACGCACCTGTTGCCATGAGAATGGGCGGTATTCAAGAGTTAGCCAAAGAATGTAATACTGAGGTTATTCCAGCAGATGCCACTTCTGTGGAAGATATCACTAATCTTTATACCCAATCTAAAGAAATTTTAGGCGGAAATTTTGATTTCATACTTCATTCTATCGGAATGAGCCCTAACGTACGTAAAGGCAAGGCTTACCATGACCTTAATTACGACTGGTTGCAAAAAACCTATGATATTTCAGCAGTTTCATTTCATAAAATGATGCAAGTAGCGGATAAAATGGAAATGATGAACGAGTGGGGATCTATTGTTGGCTTATCATACATAGCCGCGCAACGTACTTACCCGTTTTACAATGACATGGCAGATGCCAAAGCACTATTGGAGTCCATTGCCAGAAGTTATGGCTACCGTTTTGGAACCACTAAAAACGTGAGAGTAAACACTATTTCACAATCTCCTACTCCTACTACAGCGGGTTCAGGAATCAGTGGCTTCGATTCATTCTTTAATTTTGCTGAAAAAATGTCTCCATTAGGTAACGCTACTGCCGATGAATGTGCTAATTACATTCTTATGATGTTTTCAGACTATACTCGTATGGTTACAATGCAAAACCTTTTCCATGATGGGGGGTATTCCTTCACTGGTATTTCAGAGGAAATGATAGATCAAATGAAATAAAATAATTTGCAGTAATTATATTTACAGAGACAATCTATTTTGTCTCTGTAAATCTCTGCATAACCAGCCCATGTTATGATCACATTCCCCAATGCCAAAATTAATTTAGGTCTAAATATTCTTTCTAAACGGGAAGATGGCTATCATAATATATCCTCATGTTTCTACCCTATTCCTGTAAAGGATGCATTGGAAATTATACCCGCACAACAAACTTCTTTTGAAAGCACCGGTCTTAAAATTCCAGGCAATTCAGATGATAACCTGGTGTGGAAGGCTTTTCAATTATTAAAAAAAGAATTCCATTTACCTAAAACAGCCATTATTCTCCATAAAGCCATTCCTATGGGTGCAGGTATTGGTGGTGGCTCTGCAGATGGAGCCTTTATGCTGAAATTATTAAATGATTTTTATAAACTAGACCTTTCACTAGAAAAGCTGGAAATGTATGCCTTGCAATTAGGTAGTGACTGCCCCTTTTTCATACAAAACAAGCCGAAATTAGTGACAGGCAGGGGAGAAATTTTTAATGATATCGATATTAATTTGAAAGGATATTATTTAGGATTAGTTTTTCCGGGCATTCACATAGGAACTAAAGAAGCTTATAGTGGTATAACTCCTAAAACACCTGAATCCAGCGTTAAAGAAGTCATTGAAAACCATTCTATTGATCAGTGGAAGGGTTTATTGCAGAATGATTTTGAGAAAAATGTTTTTAAATTACACCTTAAATTAGCTGATGCTAAAGAGCAACTATATAATTCTGGTGCGCTTTATGCATCCATGACAGGTAGCGGCTCCACTATGTATGGTATTTTTGAAAACGAACCTACGTCTGATTTTATTGATCAAACAATTGAACTCAATTAAA
>JBEPWY010000159.1:0-8096 GCA_041642185.1 Marivirga sp. | reverse complement strand
AAAATGGAGGAAAATTACTCTGATGTCCTAGTTGATAAATTAACTAAAGCTCAGGAGCAATTTGAAATGATGGAAGGTTATAGCCTTCAGGCCAAAGCAGAAGAAATACTGGAGGGTATCGGTTTTAAGACAGAAGATTTGCAACGACCATTGAAAACCTTTTCAGGAGGCTGGAGAATGCGTGTAATGCTGGCTAAGCTATTATTAGAAAAACCATCATTGCTTATGATGGATGAGCCTACCAACCACCTGGATTTACCATCTATACAGTGGATTGAAAACTATTTAAAGAGCTATGAAGGAGCTTATATCATTGTTTCTCACGATAGGGAATTTATTGATAAAACGGTTGATACCATAGTAGAGGTAGATCAGCAACAGCTGAATTTATACGCAGGAAATTACTCTTTCTATGAAGAAGAGAAAGCTTTGCGTACAGAATTACAACAGAATGCTTTTGAAAACCAGCAACAAAAAATAAAGCAGACAGAGAAATTTATAGAGCGGTTCAGATCTAAAGCCACCAAAGCCAAACAGGTACAGTCTCGTGTTAAATCGTTAGACAGAATGGATAAAGTTGATGCTGTGGTAGATAATAATGCTGTTATTAATTTCAGTTTCAAAATCAATAATAAATCAGGAAGGCAGATTGTAAAGCTTGATGATGTCTCCAAATCCTATGGAGATATTAAAATTCTTGAAAAAACAGATGGCCTAATTGAAAGGGGAGATAAAATCGCCCTAATTGGTGCCAATGGAAAAGGTAAGTCTACACTATTAAGAATTATTGCAGGATCTGAAAAAATAGAAGGCAAAAGAGAGGAGGGCTATAATGTGGAATTTGGCTTTTTTGCCCAGCATCAGTTGGAATCTCTTAATACAAATAATGAAATCCTGGATGAACTGAAACAGGCGGGAAGCGACAGATCCGAGCTTGAATTGAGGAATTTGTTAGGTAGCTTTTTGTTTAAAGACTCAGAGGTATTCAAGAAGATAAAAGTATTGTCAGGAGGAGAGAAATCACGTGTTGCATTATGTAAAACTATGATTTCCAATGCCAATTTTCTTTTATTAGATGAGCCTACCAATCACTTAGATATGCAATCGGAGAGTATTCTTATTCAGGCTTTAAATCATTACGAAGGATCTTTTATTACAGTATCTCACAATAGGCACTTTATCTCAAGAGTGGCGAATAAGATTTGGTTTATTGAAGATCATGAAATTAAGGAATACCCGGGCACCTATGATGAATTTCAGCATTGGTATGATAAGAGAATAGCACAACAATCTTCCGAAATAGTAAAGGAAGCCCCTAAAAAAGTAGAAAAGGTTGAGAAACCAAGAAGAAATCCTGATGATGTCGCTTTTAAAGCCAAGCAAAAGGAATTAGCTACTCTTGAGAAGAAAATAGATGAGGCAGAGAAACAGGTAAAGGTATTGGAGGAGGAATTAGCCAAACCTTCTGTTTATGGCAATCCTGATGCTTTATTAAAAGTAAATCAATCATTTGAAGAGGTAAATGGAATGTTGAGCGAGTTTACTGCTCAATGGGAAGATTTAGCAATGGAATTGGAATAAATTCCATTGTTGATTTAATTATTAAATTATAAATTTTAATCCAATACAATTGATTGCTCAAAACTATGAGCAATAGGTTTTTCACTGAACAATGCTTTAGTAGCCGGCCAAACTTTGCCAAAAATATCTGAATGACGGTAATTGTTCAGCTCCTGCTCCGATTCCCAATGGCTGTATGTGGAATAACTGTTGGTTTGCTGAAGATCATGCAACAACTCAAGATGAGTGCAACCAGGTTGATTTCTGATGGCTTCTTTATATTGATCGAAAAGCTGAAGAAAATCTTCTGTCTTATCTTCTCTGAAAGTCATTCTTACTATTCTTATAATCATTGTTCAGGTTTAAATAAAACAGGCCGATATCTTAAAACTAAAGATACCGGCCTGAATAAATGGGATAATTATTTACTTTCTCTTAATAACTTTTTCAACAGCTTTCACAATATGATCAGCATCTAATCCGTATTTCACCATTAAGTCTGCAGGTTTACCACTTTCGCCAAACTGATCATTAACAGCAATATATTCCTGAGGTGCAGGGTGGTGCTGAGATAATACCTGTGCCACTGCATCGCCTAATCCACCATTTCTTTGATGCTCTTCAGCAGTTACAACACATTTTGTTTTAGCTACTGATTTAAGTATTGCTGCTTCATCAATAGGTTTGATGGTATGTATATTGATTAGCTCCACACTGATACCTTTTTCTCTTAAAATAGCCTCAGCTAATACTGCTTCCCATACCAGGTGACCTGTTGCAAAAATAGTAACATCAGAACCTTCAATCATATTAATAGCTTTTCCTATTTCAAATTTTTGATCGGAAGGAGTAAATATAGGTACAGCAGGTCGTCCGAAACGTAAGTAAACCGGGCCGTGATGGTCTGCAATGGCCATAGTTGCAGCTTTGGTTTGGTTATAGTCACAAGGGTTGATTACAGTCATATTAGGCAACATACGCATCATACCTATGTCTTCTAAAATCTGGTGAGTAGCTCCATCCTCTCCTAAAGTAAGGCCGGCATGAGAGGCACAAATTTTTACGTTTTTTTCAGAATAAGCAATAGATTGTCTTATTTGATCATACACTCTACCGGTAGAGAAGTTAGCAAAAGTACCTGTATAAGGGATTTTTCCTCCAATGGTCATACCTGCTGCAATACCCATCATATTGGCTTCAGCTATACCTGTTTGGTAAAACCTATCAGGAAAAGCTTTCTGAAAATCACCCATTTTCAATGAGCCTGTAAGGTCGGCACATAAACCAACAATCTTGTCATTTTGCTTAGCCGCTTCTAATAGTCCATCGCCAAATCCTGAACGTGTATCTTTTTTTTCTGTGTAAGTAAATTTAGTATCTGCCATTATTCTCGTTTTAATATATTCTTATGTTTGCTGTTGCGCCTGATTTTATTGTAAACTCTTTTATTTGGGTATATTTACTACCCATTGCCCGATCGGAGCGGAATACAAATTTATATCTGCCCGGTTGAATTCCGAAACTTATCTCTCCTCCTCGAGGATCTATATTTTTGATCCATCGTTGCCTGCCAAACTCATCCATCTCGTATAAACTTCCCAATCCCTTGCTACCGTATCTTAAATTAACTCTGCCCGGTGCAGGAACGGTAATATTTTTCACTTTACCCTGCTCAATCTGAATGTTTTTAATCATTATCCTTGGCAAAGTTAACATCTCCACATCATATGAACCCATGAGGTATTTCTCTGTATTTTTGATATTCTGCACATGAATTATCTCACTTTTACCGGCTTGCCGGATTAGCGCTTCTACAGAATTATTGTACTCGGTGCTGTTATTCTGAGTGATTTTTAAGGTGCCTTGAGGACTTTTAATTTTTATTATATTATGTGTTCCCCCTTTTAAATATACATTGTTTTTGACTACAGGAGGTATAGTGTTAACCATTATGTTGTATGTCAATACAGGGTCTACTTCTACTGTGTCAGGTCTGCCGTTATTATCACGATAGTGAATGAAATCAAATTCAGAGGATCCTGTGAAATTATTAATGAAGGAAACATTTACGTCGGTTTCGTTAGGATTACCTTTTTCATCTAGTAGCTCCACACTTGCAGTTGTAGTGTTAAGAGATTGTTCTAGTATATCATTCAATACTGTACGGAAAGCATTAATGTTTTTGGCATTGAAATAACTTCCCATACATTCAAATTCCTTTGCAAATTTATCTTCCATCCCTAAACCAATTACAAATGGTTTTAAAAAGATATCTTTTTTCTGAAGTTGTAGTGAAACCTTGCAAGGATCGCCGTCACAGGATTCAATTCCATCCGTAATTACGATTATAATGTTTCTGAAAGTTTTGTCACGGGGGAAATCATCGGCTGATTGAAGCAGGGAGTAAGCAATAGGTGTATTGCCTTTAGGGTAAATATAGTCTAATCTTTTAATGATGTTGTCATGGTTGTTTGCTGAAAAACCGATTTCAAGCCTGGTGTCTTTACAGTTTTGCTCTTTAGCAGGAGATTGGTGCCCATAGGCTCTGAGTGCCAGTTCTACATTATCATTTACTTTAAGAGAATCAACCAGGTCTGCAAGAATTTTTTTAGCAGCAGTAATCCTCAATGTATTTTCCCATGGAGCCATCATGCTTCCTGAAGCATCAAACAGAAAAAGTATCCTGGTTTTTTCAGGAATACTCTGTTCCACCTTTTGCCCGAATACCTGAGTACCTGCAAACAGTAAAATAAAGGTTAATATAGTGTATTTTAATAATCTCAAATAATAATAAACTGAATATATATTGAAAAACAAATCAGGAATTGGAAATCAATTATCATCAATTCCCAATTCCTTCTTTATTAATAATCGCCTAATGTTTCTTTTAGCTGACCTAATGCATCAGCTAATTGCTCATCGTTAGGAGCAATTCCATGCCATTTATGTGTGCCTTTCATAAAATCAACGCCATGGCCCATATCGGTCTTCATTAAATTAATAACAGGCTTGCCTTTTCTGGTCAGGCTTTTAGCATGCTCTAATGATTTAATGATTTCTGCCATATCGTTACCATTACTTTCAATTACTTCCCATCCAAAAGCTTGCCATTTTGCTTTCAAATCTTTTAAATCCATTACTTGCTTTGTGGATCCGTCAATTTGCTGTCCATTACAATCTACGGTCGCAATCAGGTTATCAATTTTATGATGTGCTGCGTACATAGCTGCTTCCCAAATCTGACCTTCCTGAAGCTCACCGTCACCCATCAAGGTGTATATTAATGAATTGTCGCCATTCAAAGTTTTAGTTTGAGCTGCCCCGATAGATACTGATAAACCTTGCCCTAATGAACCTGAGGCAATCCTGATCCCAGGTAGTTCTTCTTCAGGAGTCGGATGTCCCTGTAATCTTGAATTAATTTTACGGAAAGTTTTTAATTCCTTTGCTTCAAAATAACCGCTTCTGGCCAATGTGCTGTACCATACTGGTGATATGTGACCGTTTGATAAAAAGAAAAGGTCTTCACCTTTGCCATCCATATTAAACTCGGGGTTATGCTTTAAAATATGGAAATAGAGAGCCACTAGAAAATCTGTACAACCTAAAGACCCACCAGGGTGACCTGATTGAACTTCGTGTACCATTCTTACTATATCTCTTCTTACCTGTGAAGCTATTTTTTCCAGCTCCTGAATATTTGCCTGACTTGCCATTATAATTATTTTAAAATTTGTGCTGTATGTTCTTTAGTTTTTACTTTTTCAATAATTTCTTGGATCATTCCTTCTTCATTAATCACAAAGGTAGTGCGTACAGTGCCCATATAAGTCTTACCGTACATTTGTTTCTCTGCCCATGTTCCATATAAGTTGTGAACCGTATGGTCAGTGTCAGAAATTAAAGGGAATGGTAAACTTTGTTTTTCAATAAATTTCTGATGCGATTTTTCTGTATCCTGACTTACACCTAATACCACATAACCTGATTTTTGTAAATCTTCGTAATTATCTCTTAAATTACAAGCCTGAGCGGTACATCCGGGCGTATTATCTTTTGGATAAAAATAGAGGATTACTTTTTTTCCTTTGAAATCGCTAAGGGCTATTTCATTTCCGTCCTGATCTTTTGCTTTAAAATCCGGTGCTTTATCACCTGTTTTTAGTTTCATGTCTATAATTTGTTTTTTTAATTACCTCAACTTGTGCCGCCTTAGCGGGTATGGCATCGCTTATCCAAATATTCCTGCCAGAGGCAGGCAAGCTATGCACAGTTGGTCCCGAATACTCGGGATGCTCATTTCATGCTTTAAAATTTTGAAGTATAAACTGTTATATTTCCTGCTCTGTCTTTTACACTTAATTCGAAATCACCTGTTTTATTATTGATGTCATCAGGCCAGTCAATCCAAATAAGATTTAGTTTAGGTTCATATTTCATTAAAATCCACTCTCCGTTTAAAGTTGCGGAAAAAGAATCAATGCCTGATAATTTATCATCTATATAATAGGAATAGTTGTCTGTATTCGATTTAATAATAGGAGGTATGCTATCAGTTAACAAGGTGAATTCCCCCATATTTCTTGTGCTAAAATCGATTGTTCCGTTTGTCCATGAGCCTCCGTTAAAGTAGAAATTTCCGGCATCATCCGTTTGGTAAACATGGGTATTTTCTTTTGAGTAATGGGAAAATTGCGGACGTGCATTGATGTAAATATTACTTTTCAAAGGTAAGTTTATTGGCTCTATGGAAAATATCTCTAAAGAATCCTGTGTTCTTATTTCATAGTTTGTATTCACAAATATAGTATCGAATAATGAATATTTCTGAAAAGCCACTGTGAAATTTTCAGCTTCAATATTTTTTTGTTTAAGAGGAATAACCTGCTCGCTTACAGCAAATTTTGTTCCTATTTCACAGGATAAGGCTGAAGATGGAATGCCATCGTTCATATCCCAAAGATAGACAGCAACTTTATCTAGGAAGTAGTCGGGTCTTAATGTTTTTATACTGTCATTCACATATAGTGAAAGCTCAGGTATTTGATCTTCTTCGCAATTAATTTCTGTAAATATTTTTAAAATATTATTGTCAGTTTCATAGCTGATTTGATCCAACTGGAAATTTATTTTATCATTAACAATCAAGTTAGGTTCTTCACCTTTTATAATAAAAGAAACTTCGCTCATATTTTTATAAGGATCATACATTTTAACCAGTATATTATATGTCTGTAATGGTTCAATATTTAAATAGCCCTCATTGTCTTTACTTTCGTAAAAATTTAATCGGTTTCCATCATCTACATATAGTTTATGGAAAGTGCTTCCCTCTTTTACTTTTACATCATAAGGGTAATGTACTAAAATGTGACGTGTGAGGCTAAAACTTATTACATCAATGTGTTGGCTATGATATTTTTCACCATTTACAAAAACTTCAATTATACTAACGCCATTTTTATTAGCGGCCCCATCCAGTTTGTCATGAGCCAATAATTCTATTCCTACTTTTCCATAAGCAGATATAGTATCTTTCACAAAATAATTTCGGCCATTGCGTATCAGTTTTAAATCTGTTCTATCATAACGATGATTTATTCTGGAACTAATTTGAGCGGGTCTTAAAGCTAATTTTTGTGCAATGGGAGCAATATTATCTTTAACTTCATCAAATCCATAATGCAAAGGGTTTAAAACTCTTTGCTGTTCATCACGGATTTCGAAATGCAGATGAGGGCCAGTTGAGCCTCCGGTATTTCCAGATTTTGCAATTTCATCCCCTCTTTTAAAAGCAAATTCGTAAGGTTCTGGAAAAAGCTCCAATTCAAAAGTTTTTTGTTCGTATTGTGCTTCTTTAACATATTTGGCAATTTTAGGATCAAAATCTCTTAGGTGAGCATAGACAGTGGTGTTTCCATCAGGGTGCAACATATAAAGTGCATTACCATAACCACTTTTAGAAACATTAATCCGTGTTATATAACCCCTTTTACTTGCGTAAACAGGAAAACCTTCCTGCCCACCAGTTTTAATGTCAATTCCAGCATGAAAATGTGATGAGCGCAATTCCCCCATGGTGCCAGCTAGAAAACTTTTATTACCAGGAGCGATAGGGAAAAGGTAAGATTCTGTGGATTGGGCATTTGCTGAAGCTAATCCGAAAACTAAAAAAATGAGTATTGTTAATGTTTTATTTAATTTCAAAGTCAATTAATTTTTGCTGTTCAATAAACCCCTCAAGCCTGTTGCCTATAGCAACAGGTCCTACTCCTTTAGGAGTTCCTGTAAAAATTATATCTCCAGTTTTTAGGGTGAAAAATTTAGATAAATAGGAGATGATATAATCAAACGAAAATAACATGTGTGAAGTATTCCCTTCCTGCTTAATGATATTGTCCACTTTTAATGTGAAGTTTAAATTATTCAAATCCCCAAATTTCTCTTTCGGGTACCAATCCGAAATAGGGGCCGATCCGTTAAAACCCTTTGCTATATCCCATGGCAATCCTTTCTCCTTTGCTCTGGTAGATCGG
>JBEPWY010000158.1:0-8118 GCA_041642185.1 Marivirga sp. | reverse complement strand
GTAAGTGTGGTCGGTATTACGCTCTTAAATAATATCACCAACCTGAAAAAGATTTATGAACCAGGTAAGATCCTTAATGAATTAAATGCTGATATCATTCATAACCTCAGGCAAAGTGAAACACAGGTGAATGATGGTATGGATATGACAATTGTAAGTATTAATAAAACCACCAGAGAAATATTGTTTGCAGGTGCTAAAAACCCTATTATTTATGTAGAAGATGGCAAAATGTTAAGAATTAGAGGGGATAAACATGCTATTGGCGGCCAGCAAAGAGGCAGTATTAGGGATTTTGAAACACACACAATAGACTGTAGTGATAATAAATTACGAACCTTTTATTTATTTTCTGATGGTTACCAGGATCAATTTGGGGGAGATAAGGGCTTTAAGTTTCTTACAAGTAATTTTAAGGAATTACTGTTGAACATTTACCAAAAACCAGTATTTGAGCAGAAAGAAGCATTATACGAAACTATACAAAACTGGAAAGCAGATTATGCGCAAACAGATGATATTTTAGTAATGGGATTTAAATTTTGAAATATAAAGAAAGATATATCATCATCGTCAAATTCACACAAAATGACAATATTCCATTACCGGACCATGATAAAGGATGGGTAGATTATTTTGCGGAAATTTTAAAGACATCACTTAACTATCAGATTAAAGCTGAGATTGAAATAAAGTACAAAACTGAATTAGAGATTATATCTGCTGAAGATTTTGATCATTCAGATCTTATTATTTATATACTTTCACCTGCTTTTATTGTTTCTTCCAACATCAATCAGGATGCCTCTGCATTAGAAACAGCTTTTAATTTTGACATACCCTATATAAATCATAAAGTAAAAAAAGTATTTAAAGCACCAGTAAAAATTGAAGAATTACCCCTTTCCCTCTCCACTCCTACTTATTATAGGTTTTACAGCCTAACGGCAGCCGATGAAATAGAATATCAGACCTATCAGGGATGGAATAAATATCAGGATAACAGCCCTTTCTGGACAATAGTGGCAGATATTTTAAATGATACATTCAGAATTTTTACACAAAACCAAACAGAGTTTGATCTAAAAATTTTTATTTCAAATAAAAGTGAAGAATATTTTAATAATCGAAACAATATTAAAAGAGAATTAAAGGCATTTAAAACCCAAATTTATCCTGATGAGGATTTCTCAATTGAGGCTAACTATATGGATGATGCTGAACTTTTCTTTATGAAAAAGTGTGATTTATCTCTTCATTTTCCTGATGAATTTTTAAACTTAAACATTGAAGAAAGAGATGCAGCTTTTAATAAATTGGTAGAGCAGAAACGGTTTATTTGGTTTGATCCTCAGCAAGCTTTAAAGCCTGAAAAGACTGCCCTTTATAATGAACTAAAAGTTCAGCTTAAACCGTATAAAAATATTGAGGCTGTGGAATCGCCCATTGAAGAACTAAAAACAATTCTTAAAGAACATTTATTTACAAAAAAACCATCAGATGATAAGGAAACAGATTTATCAAAAGAATTAATTTATATAGTATCTGATACGCCTTTAACAGAAGAAATTAAAACCATTATTGATCAGGATAAAGTTTTAGAAGAAAAATTTCTCATAAAAATTTTAAATAACGTAGATAATGTCACTAATTTCAGGATACTTCATTATGAATTACTTCAAACAGCGGATTATTTTGTAATTTTAAATTTTAAAAATAATAAGGAATGGCTTCAATCTATGATTGCTGAAATCAGAAAAGCGCCTGGTTTTAAAAGAAACAAAATAATTAAAGGAAAATTTATTTTAGGACAAAGTATTTCTCTCCCCAGCAGGTATGTTGAAGAACATTTCACTTTCATTCCAATCAATCAAGAAAAAGAAGTAGTAAATTACCTAAAGGAGATTATTTAAGTAAGTGGCTGACAATATCCAAAAAGATTCATATTTCAATCCATTTCCGGGTTTACGGCCTTTCGGAGTTGATGAAAGTTATTTGTACTTCGGTAGAGAGGGACAAAGTGATGAAGTATTGTCTATACTGGAAAAAAACAGGTTTGTAAATATATTGGGTTCATCAGGTACAGGAAAATCATCATTGATGTTTTCAGGGGTGATTCCTACTTTGCATGCAGGTTTTATTAATAAAGCAGGAAATAACTGGGAAATTATTACTGCAAAACCAGGACTCGACCCTATCAAAAATCTTGCAATTGGTTTCAAAAATCATTTGGAGGCCCACAATACCGATAAAAAATATACACAAATTGAATCCTTAATTAATAACCATCTTTTTGAAGCTATACTAAAGAAAAGTACTAAAGGGATAGCAGAACTATATGAATTAAATGAACACCTACAGGGAAAAAGTTTACTTATATACCTAGATCAGTTTGAAGAAATCTTCAGATTCAGAAAACTAGGCACTATCCACCATTTAAATGAAGCTTTAGCTTATGTCAACCTGATTTTACAGGCTGTAGAACAAACGGAAGTACCAATTTATATTGCATTATCTATGCGATCAGATTTTTTAGGCGATTGCGAACAATTTCCTGAGTTAACGAATCAAATTAATGACAATCATTATCTGATTCCCCAGATGACCCGGGAGCAGAAGAAACTTGTCATTACAGGGCCAGTTGCAGTAGGCGGAGGGGAGATTTCTAACCGTTTAGTTCAAAGGCTTTTAAATGACATGGGTGATCGACCGGATCAACTACCTGTTTTACAACATGCTTTAATGCGCACCTGGGATTATTGGATGCATTCCGGCGAAAAGAATAATGAAACAATTGATTTTATCCATTATGAAGCCATTGGTGGTGTAAATGAGGCACTATCTAGGCATGCCGATGAGGCTTTTTATGAACTGAATGAAGACCAGAAAATAATCTGCGAAAAAATATTCAAAACTATAACTGAAAAGAGAAGCGATAATGATGGTATAAGGCGCCCAACCTCTCTTAATGAAATAGCCCAGATTGTTGATGAAGAAGAAACCACCTTAATTTCAATTATTGAAAAATTCAGAATTAAAGATAGGGCTTTACTGACACCAAGAGAAAACCAACCTATTAAAAGTGAATCGGTTATTGATATAAGCCATGAAGCCTTAATGAGGGTATGGTATAGATTAAGGAACTGGGTACAGGAAGAATCAGATTCTTCTCAAATTTATTTAAGACTTGCAGCAGCGGCCAAAAATTACCAACAAGGCAGCGGTAATTTGTGGAGACCGCCCGATCTTCAATTAGCAGTAAGTTGGAGAAATAAAACAAAGCCTACTTTAAAGTGGGCTTTAAAATATGATAATGCATTTGAACCAGTTATTACTTTTTTGGAAAGGAGCGAAAAAGCTTACCAAAGGGAAATAGAAACCAAAGAACTCTTACAAAAGAAAAGATTAAAACGTTCAAGATTAATAGCCTATGTATTAGGTATAGCAGCAGTTTTTTCATTGATTTTATTATTCTATGCATTTCAGCAAAAATCTATTGCCGAAAATCAAAAGGTGATTGCTGAAGAAAGCTCACAAAGCGCCAGAAAAAGTGCTGAAATTGCCAATGAGAATGAAATTAGAGCTCAAATTCAAAAAAGTGAGGCGAATAAATCAGCCAATAGAGCTAATATTGAGAAAGGGAATGCTGAATACAATTTCCAAATTGCTCAGGAAGAAAGAAATTTAGCACGGGCAGCTACCCTTGAATCTGAAAGAAATGCTTTAAGAGCACTTGAGGCGCAAATGAATGCACAGGAAGCCAGTAATGAAGCTATTGAAAAAAATGAACAGCTTCAGGTTTCTCAAAAAATCACCCAATCATTCAGAATGAGGCAACTCGCTCAAAAACTGGCCGTGAAATCTCAGCAACAACAGGAAAACGATTCACTCAAAGCCTTATTAGCCTATTATGGTTATAAATTTAATGAGAACAATGAAGGTTACGATAACGATAATGATATTTACAATGGTTTATTCTATGCTGTGAAAGCCTTGGACAAATCTTATTATGACGCGTTTCAAAGTAACTCATCAGATGTACGTTCTCTTCAATTTGTTAAAGACAGATACTTATATACCACAGGTACATCTGGGAGAATAAATGCATGGGAAGTTGAGAATAACAGCTCAGGAAGAAGCATAGTTATTTTTGATCAACCTGGTGTATTTATAAAAAATATTTTTGTTGATAATGACAATCAAAAATTAGTAGCTATTACCGATGGTCCTGAATTTTATATAATAAATGTAGGTAACCGTATCAGAACAACAGAAAAATACCTACTCCCTAATACCTATGCATTTGATGTCACGTTCAGAAAAAACAGTACCGATTTCCTTATTTCTTCGTCAGACAGCATCATCTATGAGTTTAAAAACAAGAAATTATCGCCCCTCATAAACACTAAAAGTAGAATATATGATATAGAAATATTAAATGATAACATATTAGTAACAGGAAATAACAAAGGGGAAATTGAATTATGGAATATTCAGAAGAGATCATTAGAAAAGAAAATAAATAAAGCTAACAACAGGCGCATTCATTCCATTGCAATTGGAGATAATACAATAGCAACAGGTGATAACTCAGGTTTGGTAACATTATATCCTATAGATAAAGATCTTAATTTAAAAGAGACAATCACTTTAAGAGGAACAGATGGTGAAATAATGACTGATTTGACTTTTAATATAACTGAAAATCAAATTATAGCCTCCAGTACAAAAGGCACCATCAGGTTATGGAACCTTAACAATGTAGACGAATTTCCAATGATAATCAATGAGGCAGGTTCCTGGGTAAATGCAATCTCTTTATTGAATGATTCGTATATTTTTGCTGGTTGTAAAGATAAAATATTTAGATTATACCCCATTAAAAGTACTATATTGGCCGAATCTTTAAAAGATATGATAAAAAGAGATATTACTAAAGAGGAATGGGACAGATATATTGGGGATGAGATTGACTATGATCCGATATTAAAAGAAAGTGTTTTTGTAAATAGCATGAGATGAGAAAGATTATATTAGTGATATCATTTTTATTATCAGGCATTAATTTATTAGCTCAAACAGATTGTAACCGTAATCTGAATGAGGCAAAATCAGATTTCGCCAATGGAAATTTATATGCCATCCCGGGTAAACTTACTGATTGCCTCAAGGAAGGTTTTTCTAAATCAGAAAAAATTGATGCTTATAGATTATTAACATTAACCTATTTAAATATTAATCAAAATGAGAAAGCGAAGGAATCTCTAATAAAGTTACTAAATATCAAAACTGATTATCAGGTAACAATTAATGTAGATCCACCTGAATTATATTCCTTATACAAGAAAATAGACACCGATCCTAAATATTTTATTGGTTTATCTGCAGGAATAAATTATAACACCATTCAAATAAAAGATTTCCCTGATGGGCAATCAGGGCGTTTTAGTCAAAACCCTTATAGTGGGCAAGATATTTACAAATACACACCCAAATTTTCTTTTCAGGCTGGGGCACAATTTATGTATCCCATTTTAAAAAATCTTTGGCTAAGAAGTGAATTAATGTATCAAAATCAGAAATATGATTATTACGAAGAAATAATTAACATTGAAGCTACAGAAAGTAAGAATAAATTTTACGCCTACGAATCATCATCGGATTTAATTAATTTAAGCATAAGTGCAAGGAGAGTTTTAGATAATTATCGATGGAAACCATTCGTTGAATTAGGTATAATAAGTAGCTATAATATCAAGTATAATTTTAATAACTATATTAGTGAAGATACTGAAGAATTAGATATAGACAATATTGACAATATTAAAATGATTGAATATAGAAAAAAATTTAATATTGGGTTAAATGCACAAATTGGCACTATGCTTAAAATAGGTGAATATTATGGTGAGATGAGGTTCGGAGTTAATAAATTTTTAATAGCTCATGCAAATTATGCTAATGATAGCGAGCGGAGCATAAAAACAGTGGGTAATCGTGGTGAAGTAATAGAAGATAATTATAATAACCTTTTGTATGAGATCTCATTTGCTTTTAATATTGCTTTCTTTAATTTCAAATAACAGGTGAAAAACATTTTACATATTGTATTTATTGTTAGTTTGATCTTGCTCTTCTCATGTAACGATGATTTATTACTGAAAGAAAATGCTACTGTATATTCTAAAATTTACAGTAGCCTTGAAGATATTGAAGCAGTTGATTTTATACCAAAGCCAGATGGATCAGGTTTTTTAATTTTAGCTAACAATAAAAACACTACCAATAGTAATATATATTTAATTAGTACAGATAATGAAGGATATATTGATTCTACCTATCATATTAAAACTGAATTTTATGATCAGGGTAAAACCCTTAAAAGTCAGGGTAATGACATATATGTATTAGGAAATAGAAGAGAAAATTTAGAAGCCAGAATAAGTCGAGCCTTGCTTTTAAAAGCAGAAGCAAACGGTAAACCTGTAAAAGCCTCTGATGACACCACTACTGTAATTGCTGAAATAAAAATATTAGCCGCCAAAAACACCCAATCAATTACCATGAATGATATGTTAATGGATAATGGGGGTAGTATTTATTTTGCAGGAGCTGTACAAAGGTTACCAAATACCGTTACTAACGAAATCATTCAAATTTACAACCTATCCGAATTCAATTTTCAAAGCTCTTCTCCTTATAAAGGCCAAATTGAAGAAATCCCAAGGAATTTAAATGATATAAGTTATACTTATAATAACAGTAGGATAAACAGAATAATAAAGGAGAATTTTAGTAATTATAAATCTACTTATACAACTATAGGCCATGCGGTTTCTTCTAATGCAACAGGAAATATAGCTCCACCTTCTGAAAATATTGTAAGAAAAATTTATGAGGAAAATCTATCTTCAGCAGCAGATGTAAAATTTTTAGGTGATGAAAGAAATGAAAATTTAGGGGCTATCTTATTACATAAGAATAATAATAGTTTGTTCGTAGGAGGCTCCTATCAGGATAATGACTCACTGTTTTTAATTAGAACTACATATGATCCTTTAAATATAGACAATGAAAATCCTGTTTTTACTCAAACAAGATATAGTTTTTCAGGCTATGGGAATAAAATTGTAAGTATGAGTCAAAATTATTCTGGAGATATAATAATGGCTACCACAGAAAATTTTGATGTGACAGAAGGTGCCTTACCGGAAAAATCCTATTTACTTAAATTCTCAGAAGCAGGTCTACCTATAGAATCAGAAGTATTTACCCTACAGAACAGTAAATACTATAATATTAAAAAGATACTATCTCAAGATGATAACTCAATTATGATTCTCTCAAACCTTGAATTTGAAAACACCTCAAAATCAGTAGGCTTACTTAAAATATATTTTTAGATAGATGTAAGAAATTATCATAATCTATATCAGAATAATTAATTTTTTTTAGTTAGTTTTAATGTTGTGACATATTAACCAATAAAAATTACGAAACACTTTTACCATAATATTAAATTAATCCTAATTACACTTTTCTCGTTTTTTTTAATGAGTCAGGAGAGTTATGGGCAGGTCAAAATCACAGAAGCGGATTTAAGTAATATCTGCGTTGATGGAGGATATTATGGTTTAGGAGATATAATTATAGAAGAACAAGCCACTGGTGATTTTGCATTAACAACAAATTTAGAATATTTAACTTTGCGTTTACCTACCAATTTTGAATTTAAGGTTGGTGCTGGTAATTTTTCTTATGTAGATCCCGCAGTAATTCCAAGTGATTTTAATGGTCAACCTAGGGCTTATTATGTTGATAATTCTACAATTGAGATTGAATATGAAATTATTGGAACAGGCGAAATAAACGCATTTTCCTTACTAAATTTGCAAGTACGTGCTATTACCTCTGCCTCTTCAGGTGATATTACGAGAGTGGCTTCTCCTAATGGTAAAAATGCACCAATAAATAATGCTCCATTAGCAACTATCTTTGGTAGTTTATTAAGTATAGAATCACCTACCATTACCGGTCAACCTACACCGGAAATTATATGCGAAAATGAAATCACTAACTTTAGTGTTATAGCTACAGGGGCGGGACTTTCTTATCAGT